>NZ_LYSO01000066.1:0-33067 GCF_001728935.1 Pseudomonas sp. AP42 | reverse complement strand
CGGGGCGCCTAAGATCAAGAGCAGATCAAGAGCGACTCGCTTCGCATCGTGGAGTGTGTGGCCGGGCGCGGTCAACTGTGGGAGCTGGCTTGCCTGCGATAGCGACCTAAAGAACTACACCGCCTCCCGGTAAGGATTGCGCGGGTCCTGCGTCCAGTTCAAAAACGGCTTGCCGGTATCGATCGGCACCATCTCGATGCAGTCGGCCACCGGGCAAGTGATCTGGCACAGGTTGCAGCCCACACACTCATCGTCGATCACCTCATACAGATGCGTCCCATCGGCCTGCTTCAAGCTGGCAATGGCCTGGTGCGAGGTGTCCTCGCAGGCGATATGGCAACGCCCACAGCCAATGCACGCCTCTTGATCAATCTTGGCGATGACCTGGTAGTTGATGTCCAGGTACTTCCAGTCGGTGGTATTGCCCACCGCCCGCCCGGAAAACGCTTGCAGGTTGGCATGGCCCTGGCTGTCCATCCAGCGCGACAAGCCGTCCTTCATCTCTTCAACGATGCGAAACCCATGCAGCATCGCCGCCGTGCACACCTGCACCGCGCCGCAGCCCAGGGCAACAAACTCCGCCGCATCCCGCCAGGTGCCGATACCGCCGATGCCGCAGATCGGCAGGCCGTGGGTCTGTGGGTCGCGGGCGATTTCGGCAACCATGTTCAACGCAATCGGCTTGACCGCCGAGCCGCAGTAACCGCCGTGGGTGCTCTGGGTGCCGACCACCGGCAGCGCGACCATACGCTCCAGGTCCACGCTGGTGATGGAGTTGATGGTGTTGATCAGCGACACCGCATCCGCGCCGCCGCGATAGGCCGCCCGCGCCGCCACGCGGATGTCGGTGATGTTCGGCGTGAGCTTGACGATCACCGGCAGCGAGCAATACGTCTTGCACCAGCGCGTCACTTGCTCCACGTACTCCGGCACCTGGCCGACGGCGGCGCCCATGCCCCGTTCGGGCATGCCGTGGGGGCAGCCGAAGTTCAGCTCAATGCCGTCGCAGCCGGTCGCCTCCACCAAGGGCAGGATGTTTTTCCAGGACGCTTCGACACAGGGCACCATCAGCGAGACGATCAGCGCGCGGTCCGGCCAGTCCTTTTTCACCTGGGTGATTTCCCGCAGGTTGATCTCCAGGGAACGGTCGGTGATCAGTTCGATATTGTTAATGCCCAGCACTTCACGGTTGGCGCCATAGTGCGCGGAGTAGCGCGACGACACGTTCACCGCTGCCGGGTCTTCCCCCAGGGTTTTCCACACCACGCCACCCCAGCCAGCCTCGAACGCACGCACCACGTTGTAGGCTTTGTCGGTGGGCGGCGCGGAGGCCAGCCAGAACGGATTGGGCGCTTTGATACCGGCGAATACAATCGAGAGATCGGCCATTACGCAGCCTCCACAGTCAGCATGAGTTGGGCATGCATGGCTTCGGCGGCCCGCTTGCCATGTTGTACCGCCTGCACGGTGAGGTCCTGGCCGAGGCTGACGCAGTCGCCGCCGGCATACACCCCTGGGATGCTGGTGCGCAGTTGCTCATCGACGAAGATGCGCTCGCCGACGCGATGCAGTTGCTGGGCCAGCGGATCGTGCAGGGCGTCGTTGTCGAAGCCTTGCCCGATCGCCTTGAAGATCGCGTCGGCAGCCAGTTCGAAGGTTTCCCCGGTCGGCAGCAGGCGACCGTTTTCCAGGCGGGTGCGGGCAAAGCGCATGCCGCGCACGCGGCCTTGGTCGTCGAGTAGCACCTCGTCGGGTTGGGCCCAGGTCAACAGCCGGACTTGATTGGCCTTGGCGATGTCCTGTTCGTGGTGGGTCGCGCCCATGTCGGCCAGGCCACGGCGGTAAACCAGGTTGACATCGCGGGCACCGAGGCGGGCCATTTGCACGGCCATGTCGATGGCAGTGTTGCCGGCGCCGAGCACGATGCAGCGGTCGGCCAGGGGCAGTTGGGTGAGGTCATCGGCCTGGCGCAGTTCGCGGATATAGTCGGTGGCGGCGAGCAGGCCGGGGGCGTCCTCAAAGGGCAGGCCCAGCTGTTTGCTGGCCGCGAGACCCAGGCCGAGGAACACCGAATCGAACTGCTGGTGCAGTTCGCTCAAGGTCAGGTTGTCGCCCAGGCGCTGACCGTGGCGAACCTCGATGCCGCCAATCTGCAGGAGGAAATCCAGCTCCTTCTGGGCGAAGTCGTCCACCAGTTTGTATTTGGCGATTCCGTATTCATTCAGTCCGCCGGCTTTTTCCCGCGCTTCGAAAATCACCACGTCATGACCGTGCAAGGCGGCGCGGTGAGCGCAGGCCAAACCGGCGGGCCCGGCGCCGACCACAGCGATACGCTTGCCGGTGGGCGCGGCGCGTTGGAACGGGTGCTCGCTGAAATGCGCATTGTCGATGGCGTAGCGTTGTAGCAGGCCGATCAGCACAGGGGCGCATTCTTCGGCGTTATTGCGTACGCAGGCTTGTTGACAGAGGATTTCCGTCGGGCACACCCGCGCGCAACTGCCACCGAGGATGTTGGCCGAGAGGATCTTCTGCGCGGCGCCTTGTACGTTGTCGGTGTGGATATTGCGGATGAACGACGGGATGTCGATCTCGCTGGGGCACGCATTCACACAAGGCGCGTCGTAGCAGTACAGGCAGCGCGAGGCTTCCAGTTGGGCCTGGCGGGCGTTGAGCGGCGGTGCCAGGTCGGTGAACTGGCTGGCGAGGGTGGCCCCGTCTTCGCGGGGGTGGGGGAGGTGGGTCAGGGTCTGGATCACGGTGTTGGCCTCACGGTTATTGAGGTGCTGCCTCTGATGGGCATTGGTTTTTTGTTGCCTGTACTGGCCTCTTCGCGAGCAAGCCCGCTCCCACATTCCACCGCATTTGTCCTGTTGAAATGGGATCAAATGTGGGCGCGGGCTTGCTCGCGAAGGGGGCTTCAGCGGTTCACGGCCACTGGCTTGGAAAGCGCGGCCCGCTTGCTCAACTGCTCGAACACCGACGGATACGCCGGCCGCTCTACATACCGTCCGGCGCCTCGCTCGGCGCGCAGGTCACCATCGGCCCACACCAGCTTGCCCTGGCTGATGGTGTGGCTGGGCACGCCGCGCACGGTCTTGCCTTCGAAGATGTTGAAGTCCACCTGCTGATGGTGGGTCTTGGCCGAAATGGTCCGCGTGCCCTCCGGGTCCCATAGCACCAGGTCGGCATCGGCGCCTACGCGTATCGCGCCTTTGCGGGGGTAGAGGTTGAAGATTTTTGCGGTGTTGGTGGAGGTCAGCGCGACAAATGCCTGCATCGACAAACGCCCGGTATTGACGCCTTCGTGCCACAGCAGCGCCATGCGGTCTTCAATGCCGGCGGTGCCGTTGGGGATCTTGCTGAAGTCATCACGCCCGGCGGCTTTTTGCTCGGCGCAGAAGCAGCAGTGGTCGGTGGCGGTGGTGTGCAGGTTGCCCGCTTGCAGGCCATGCCACAGTGCCTCCTGGTGCCCGCGCGGGCGGAATGGCGGGCTCATCACGTAGCCAGCGGCGGTCTGCCAGTCGGGGTGCTGGTACACACTGTCATCGAGCAACAGGTGGCCGGCGAGCACTTCGCCGTACACTGCCTGGCCCTTGCCTCGGGCATAGGTGATTTCATCCAGGGCTTCCTTCGTCGACACATGCACCAGGTACAGCGGCGTGCCGATGGTCTCGGCAATCCGGATGGCGCGGCTGGCCGCTTCGCCTTCCACTTGAGAGGGGCGCGACAGCGGATGGGCTTCCGGCCCGGTGATGCCCTGGGCCATCAACTTGCGTTGCAGGTGATACACCAGCTCGCCATTTTCAGCATGCACGGTGGGCACCGCGCCGAGTTCCAGGCAGCGTTCGAAACTGGCAACCAAGGTGTCGTCGGCCGCCATGATCGCGTTCTTGTAGGCCATGAAATGCTTGAAGCTGTTGATGCCGTGATGGCTGACCAACTCGGCCATTTCCTCGCGTACCTGCTCGCTCCACCAGGTGATCGCTACATGAAACCCATAGTCGGCGGCAGACTTTTCGGCCCAGCCGCGCCACTGGTGGAAAGCTTCCATCAGCGACTGCTGCGGGTTGGGAATCACGAAGTCGATGATCGACGTGGTACCACCGGCCAAGCCTGCCGCCGTGCCACTGAAAAAGTCTTCACTGGCCACGGTGCCCATGAAGGGCAGTTGCATATGGGTATGGGGGTCGATGCCGCCCGGCATCAAGTATTGGCCTCTGCCATCGAGTACTTCGCAGCCTGCGGGAACATCCAGATTCGTGCCAATGGCGCGAATTAGACCCTCTGCGCATAACACGTCGGCGCGGTAACTTTCATCATGGGTAATAACGGTGGCGCCACGGATCAACAGCGACATGTCGAGTTCCTCACAGGCTTGACCGGCTTGTGCCAGTTCTAAGTGTTGTAATACTGCGTACCGATGACGGGTTAATTCCTGTCATCGGTGACAGGAATAGAAACTAGCCCGAGTTTTTCGAATGAGCAAGAAGATTTTTCGCAAGCCTTTATAGTTTTTATCTTATTGATATACATAAGAAAAATACTATTTTCACCAAAATGAAGCACGCCCACCCTGTTTTGACGCACTTGACAGGTTCTTGATCTGATCAATATTTCTTATTGCAAATCAGGCGCTTGAGATATGCCGCTTGACGGCGTCGAGAAATAAAAATAATTGTGATGCACCAGATTGAGACCTGAGGGTTCGAGCAACGTGTGAGTTGTTTAGCCTGACGCAGACGGCAAGTACCGCAGGCTCAATTGGAAAGCTGATAAACATCAGTACGTTATATAAGCGGTACGGGCTCAGAGGCGGTTGTCGGCACGGTTATTGAGTGCACGGGCAGTTGGCCGGAACCCTGGATGTCATGTTGTCGATGCGGTACTCCGGCCACCTGAACCTAGCGAGCAGGTGAGCAACAATTATTTTAAAAAAACCGTGGAGCGGCCATGCAACAGAACAGATCGCAAGTCATCGAGCGCAACGGCCTGTACGAACTCGACGCCGGCCCCGACGTCCTCGACAGCCCTCGCTACAACCACGACATGGCACCTACCAAAGTGCACGAGCGCACCTGGAACAAATGGCACATCACCGCGCTATGGGTCGGTATGTCGATCTGCGTGCCCACCTACACCCTGGGCGGGGTGCTCACGGCCTATTTCGGGCTGTCGGTGGGGGAGGCGCTGGTAGCGATCCTGCTGGCCAATATCGTGGTGTTGATCCCGCTGACCCTCAACGCGTTTCCCGGCACCAAGTACGGCATTCCGTTTCCGGTGCTGTTGCGTTCGTCCTTTGGCATCCTCGGCTCCAACGTACCGTGCCTGATCCGCGCGCTGGTGGCCTGCGGCTGGTTTGGTATCCAGACGATGTTCGGCGGGCTGGCGATCCACCTGTTCCTGGGCTCGATTTTCGACGGCTGGAAAGCCCTCGGCGGTACTGGTGAGGTGATTGGTTTCATGCTGTTCTGGTGCTTGAACCTGTGGGTGGTGCTGCGCGGCGCCGAGTCGATCAAGCGCCTGGAAACCTTGTCGGCGCCGCTGTTGGTCGCCGTGGGCGTTGGGCTGTTGGTATGGGCGATGCCGAACGTGTCCCTCAGCGAGTTGATGGCGATCCCACCCAAGCGCCCCGAAGGCGCCAGCCTCACCGGTTACTTCATGGCGGGGCTTACGGCGATGGTGGGTTTCTGGGCCACGTTGTCGCTGAACATTCCCGACTTCAGCCGCTACGCCAACAGCCAGAAAGACCAGATTCTGGGGCAGATCTTCGGCTTGCCGTTGACCATGTTCCTGTTCGCCGCCCTCGGCGTGGTCATGACCGCCGCCTCGGTGAAACTGGTGGGGGTCAGCGTCTCCGACCCGGTGAGCCTGATCGGTCATATCCAGAGCCCGGTGTGGGTGGCCATCGCCATGGCGCTGATCATCGTCGCCACTTTATCCACCAACACCGCGGCGAACATCGTCTCGCCCACCAACGACTTCCAGAACATCGCGCCCAAGCTGATCAATCGCACCACGGCGGTGATTCTCACCGGCCTGGTAGGGCTGGCGCTGATGGCCCATGAACTGCTGAAAAAACTCGGGCTGATCGTCTCGGACGTGAGTCTTGAAACCGTGTATTCCAATTGGCTGCTGGGTTATTCGAGCCTGCTGGGGCCGATTGCCGGGATCATGGTGGTGGACTACTTCATTACCCGCAGACAACAGTTGGACCTGGCCGGCCTGTACCGCGATGACGTGTACCCGGCCTGGAACTGGAGCGGCTTTGTCGCCTTTGGTGTACCGGTGGTGCTGACGTTGCTGTCGCTGGGCAGCGATGCGTTCAGCTGGTTCTACAGCTACGGCTGGTTCACCGGCTCGGCGTTGGGCGGGGTGTTGTATTACGGGCTCAATGCCAAGCGCGCTAGCAGTCCACTCACCGCCAAATCCCCGTTGTAAACACGGTTCAGGTGGGAGCTGGCTTGCCTGCGATAGCGGACTATCAGTTAAAACCGTGTCGCCTGACACACCGCTATCGCAGGCAAGCCAGCTCCCACAGTTGACCGCGTTAATTCATAAGAACCTGTAGCCTGAGGAGACCCCCATGAACGCTGCCCTCGACGTTCTGCAATCGACCCATCAGCACATCAACCGCGACCGCCTGTGGCAGTCGCTGATGGACCTGGCCAAACTTGGCGCCACCCCCAAGGGCGGTGTGTGTCGCCTGGCCCTCACCGACCTCGACCGCAAGGCTCGCGATCTCTTCGTGCAGTGGTGCGAAGCGGCTGGTTGCACCGTGACAGTCGACGGCATCGGCAATATCTTTGCGCGTCGCCCCGGCCGCAACCCCGACCTGCCGCCAGTGATGACCGGCAGCCACATCGACACCCAGCCCACCGGCGGCAAGTTCGACGGTTGCTTCGGCGTGCTGGCCGGCGTGGAAGTGCTGCGCACCCTTAATGACCTCAAGGTGGAAACCGAGGCGCCGCTGGAAGTGGTGGTATGGACCAACGAAGAAGGCTCGCGCTTCCCGCCGTGCATGATGGGCTCAGGCGTGTTTGCCGAGAAGTTCACCCTGGCCGATACCCTGGCCAAAGTGGATGCCGATGGGGTCAGCGTGGGGGATGCGTTGAACGCGATTGGCTATGCGGGAACGCGGCCGGTCAGCGGGCATAAGGTCGGCGCGTATTTCGAGGCGCATATCGAACAAGGGCCGATTCTGGAGGATGAACACAAAACCATCGGCGTGGTGCTCGGCGCCCTCGGGCAAAAGTGGTTTGACCTGAAGCTGCGCGGTGTTGAGGCCCATGCCGGCCCTACACCCATGCACTTGCGCAAGGACGCCTTGGTAGGCGCGGCGGCGGTGGTGGCCGCCGTGAACGCGGCGGCGTTGGCGCACCAGCCCCACGCATGCGGCACGGTGGGTTGCCTGCAAGCGTATCCGGGATCGCGCAACGTGATTCCCGGTGAAGTGCGCATGACCCTGGATTTTCGTCACCTGGAACCGGCACGGCTGGACTCGATGATTGCCCAGGTGCGCCAGGTGATCGAAGACACCTGCGCCAAACATGGCTTGAGTTTCGACCTGCAGCCCACGGCGGACTTCCCGCCGCTGTACTTTGACAAAGGCTGTGTGGAGGCGGTGCGCGATGCGGCGAATGGCTTGGGCTTGTCGAACCTGGATATCGTCAGCGGGGCAGGGCACGATGCGATCTTCGTCGCTGAGCTGGGCCCGGCGGGGATGATCTTTGTGCCGTGTGAAGGCGGCATCAGCCACAACGAAATCGAAAATGCCGCGCCGGATGACCTGGCGGCAGGGTGTGCGGTGTTGTTGCGCGCCATGCTAGCAGCTTCAGCGGCCATCGCCAGCGGCAAACTCGCGGCCTGAAATACGCTAAAAATGTAGGAGCGAGCTTGCTCGCGAAAAACGCCAACGATAGCGCGTGCTTCCTGAAGAAACGCGACGCCTGTGAGTTTTTCGCGAGCAAGCTCGCTCCTACAGGGTATTAGCCCGGTTGCCAGCCGCCACCGAGTGCGGTCAAAAGTGCCACACTCGCCTGCAATTGCCGGGTCTGCACTGCCTGCAACGTCCTCTGTGCCTGCAAGGCGGCGGTTTGGGCGGTGACCACGTCCAGGTAACTCACCGCACCGGCCTGATAGCTGTTCATCGCCAAGGCCTGGGTATGTTGCGCTGCCTCTGCCGCCGCTTGCTCGTCCTCGGCTTGCTGCTGCAAATCCCGCAGTTGTGCAAGGTTATCTTCCACCTCGCGCACGGCTTTCAATACGTGGCTACGGTACTGTGCCGAGGCCTCCTCGAACTCGGCCTTGGCCTGGCGTTCGTTGGCGCTCAAGCGCCCGCCGTCGAAGATCGGCAGGTTCATCAGCGGCCCCAGCGCCCAGTACCGGTTGCCGGCAGACAGCAGGTTACCGACGCCTTGGGTCTGCCCGCCCAGCACACCGGTCAAACTGAAATCCGGGAACCACGCCGCCTTGGCCACGCCGATCGTTGCGTTGGCCGCAAACACGCGACGTTCAGCGGCGGCAATGTCCGGGCGACGCTGCAGCAGGTGGCTGGGCAACTGCGCTGGAATGCTGGGCAACGCCATTAATTGCGAGCTGGGCTGCAATGAAAAATCACTGGCCGTCACGCCCACCAATTCGCCGATGGCATGCTCGGCGAGGTTGCGTTGACCACGCACTTCATCCAGCTGTGACTTGGCTTCGGCCAGTTGGTTTTGTGCGCGGGTCAGGTCCAGTTCCGACGCAATCTGGCCTTCATAACGGCTGCGGGTCAGTTGCAGCGCCTGGCTGAAGTCCTGCAACGAACGGTCCAGGATTCGGCGCTGTGCATCCAGCCCATTGAGCTGCACATACAGGCTCGCCAACTGCTGTTGCAGGCTCAGGCGCACCACCGCCAGATCATCAAAGGACGCTTGCGCCTGGGCATCGCCCGCAGCGACCTGGTTGCGGATTCTGCCCCACAGGTCGAGGTCGTAACCCAAGGAGAACTCAGCGGTATTGCTGTTGTACACCGACGGCTGTGTCGTGCCGCGCAACGGTCGTGAATCCGATTGACGCTGGCGTTGCGGTTGCGCGCTGGCGGTGATTTGCGGGAAAAGGCCCGCGTGCAGTTGACTGGCATAGGCCTGGGACGCATCGAAGTGCGCCAGCGCCGCGGCCAGGTCCGGGTTGGCCTTGAGCAGTTGCTGTTGCAGCGCGTTCAGGTGCGAATCGTGGTAGAGCTGCCACCACTGGGGCGCCAATTGGTCCGACGGTTGCGCGCTGTGCCAGGGGCCATCGCTGGTTTGTTCGCGGTAGTGGGCGGGCAGGTCAATTGACGGCACTGTATAGGTGGGCGCCATCGAGCAACCCTGCAACGCCAGCAGCACCAACGCCGCCAGCGGCTTAGGCTTTGGGCGCATGGGCACCTCCGGTGGCGTCTGCCAGTTGCACCGGGTCGCCTTCACGTAGGGCGTCGGGCGGGTTGTCGATGATACGGTCAGCAGGTTTCAGGCCTTGGTCGATCACCAGGCGCTCGCCGAGGTCCAGGCCAATATGAATGTCTTGCAGGTGCACATGGTTGCTCCCGTCCAGCACCGCCACCTGGGTGCCCTGGGCGCGGAAGATCAAGGCGCTGGCCGGGATGCTTACACCATGGGTGTCAGCCGGAATCGGCAGGGTGACTTCGGCGTAATCGCCCGGCAGCAGTGCGCCGTTGGGGTTGTCGGCGACGAACTGGGCGAGGAGGGTGCCGGAGCGGCGGTCGATGGCGGTGGAGTCACCGATCAGGCGCGCCTTGAAGTGCTCGCCGGGGTGCTCGGGGACGGTCAGTTCGGCCTCAAGGCCTGTATGAATGACCGCTGCATAGTTCTGCGGCACTGGCACATACAAACGCAGTTGGTGGGTGTCGGCAATGTTGAACAGTTCCGGATCGCTGGCGTTATCGGCCTTGATCAACTGGCCGATGTCCGTGTTGCGGGCGGTGATGGTGCCAGCGAACGGCGCGCGAAGGGTCTTATAGCTTTCCAGGGCGCACAGTCGCGCATAGTCTGCTGCAGCGGCTTCGGTGTTGGCCTTGGCGGCTGCGGCGTTGGAGGTTTTTTCATCGGCATCCTGGCGCGATACCGAATGGCTGGCCAGCAGGTTTTGCCAGCGGGTCGCGGTGGTGGCTGCCAGGTGTGCATTGGCTTGTTGCTGGATCAGGCGCGCATGGGCCTGGGCCAGTTGTTGGTCAAGGTCGGGGCTGTCGATTTCGGCGAGCAGTTGCCCGGCCTTGACCTGGGCGCCAATGTCGACTTTCCAGTCCTTCAAGTAGCCGCTGACCCGTGCATGGATCGCCGCCTTGCTCCACGCCTCCAGGTGGGCGGGCAGGCGCAGGGTATCACCGGCGGCGTTTGGCTTGGGCTGGAACACCATCACCTGGGGGACAGCGGCGGCTTCGGTCCAGGCAGTGACCGATTGTTCGTGCAGCGTGCGCGCATGCAGGCCGCTGGCGACCAACAGGGCAGCCAGCGTCAGGCCACCGACACCCATGAGCATCAGACGCTTGCGCGAGGGTTTTTGATCAGGCGACATGGGGCGTTTCTCCAGCAGTTGCGCGAGTAGGATGACGGCCGTGGACCAGGCTGAAGACCACGGGAACAAACAACAAAGTGGCGATGGTGGCGAAGATCAAACCACCGATGACCGCTCGACCGAGCGGGGCGTTCTGCTCCTCGGAAATCGCCAGGGGCAGCATGCCGATGATCATCGCCAGGGCGGTCATGCACACCGGGCGAAAGCGTGTGTAGCCGGCTTCCAGCGCGGCTTTCAACGCATCGCCATGTTCGGCCAGGCGCTCACGGCAGAAGCTCACCACCAGGATCGAGTTGGCGGTGGCCACGCCCATGCACAAGATGGCGCCGGTGAGTGCCGGTACCGACAACGAGGTGCCGCTGAGGAACAGCATCCACACGATGCCCGCCAATGCTGCCGGCAACGCCGTGATGATCACAAAGGGATCGGCCCACGACTGGAAGTTGACCACGATCAGCAGATAGATCAGCACCACTGCGCCGAGCAACCCGAAGCTCAAACCACTGAACGCCTCATGCAGCGCATCGATCTGCCCGTGCAGGCTGATAGTCGCGCCTTTGGGACGCATGGACGCCGTGTCATCCAGCACCTTTTGCACATCGCGGGCGACGCCGCCGAGGTCGCGGCCTTGCACGTTGGCGTACAGGTCCAGGGTCGGTTCAATGTTGTAGTGGGTCACCACGGCCGGGCTTTGTACCCGGGAGATGGTTGCCACACCGCCGAGAATTTGCGCCTGCCCATTGGCCCCCGTCACCGGCAGTGCTTCCAGGGACGGCAGGCTGTCGAGACGGTATTGCGGGGTGGCGGCGACGATGGAGTAAGACACGCCGTTGGCCGGGTTGAGCCAGAAGGTCGGCGCGGTTTGTGAGCTGCCGGCGAGGGAGGCGACCATGCTGTTGGTGACGTCACGCTCGGTGATACCCAGGCCATTGGCGCGCATACGGTCCACGTTTACTTGCAGCGAGGGGTAGCCGGTGGACTGCTGGATGCGCAGGTCGGCAATCCCCGGTACATGCTGCAGGCGCCGTTCAAGTTCGACGGCATAGGTGCGGTTGTCTGCGTCACTGCGCCCGGAGATTTTGACGTCCAGCGGGGCGGGGGCGCCGAAGTTGAGGATCTGGCTGCTGATGTCGGCGGGCAAGAACGCAAAGTGGCTACCGGGGAAACTTTGCGGCAGGGCTTCGCGCAGTTTTTTCACATAGTCGGCGGTGGGTGCGTGGTGCGTTTTCAAGCTGACTTGAATATCGCCATCCTGCGGGCCGATGGTGCCGCTGCTGCTGTAGGCCATGTCGATGCCGCTGAGCGGAATGCCGATATTGTCGACGATGGTGTCCAGTTCTTCGGCGGGGATGACCTCGCGAATCCGCGCTTCGATGCGGTCGAACGCCGCGGCGCTTTCCTCGATGCGCGTGCCCAGGGGCAAGCGCACATGCAGGGCCAGGGCACCCGCATCGGTGGCCGGGAAAAAGTCCTGGCCCAGGCTCGGCAACAGCAGGAACGACGCCAATACGCACGCCAGGAACCCGACAATGAAGCGCTTGCGTGCGCCCAGTGCCAGCGTCAGCAGGCCATGGTAGGTGTCACGGATATTGGAAAAGTGCCGCTCGAAACCCTGCTGAAAATTCAGCACCGATTGCAGCAACGCATTGCGCGGTTTCAGGTGCTGTTCACCCTCGTGGTGGTTGATGAATGCATCTTCCGGATGATGCCCCGCGCCTGGCTCGGGTTTATGTGGTTTGAGCAAAAACATCGCCAGCGTCGGCACCAGGGTGCGCGAGAGAATGAACGAACTGGCCATGGCGAAGATCACCGCCAGCGCCATGGGCCGGAACAGGTAACCGGCGATGCCTTGCAGCAAAAACATCGGCACGAACACGATGCAGATGCACAGCAGTGAGACGAACGCCGGGCCGACGATTTGCGCGGCGCCGTCGAGAATCGCGGTCTTCACCGCCTTGCCTTGCTCCAAGTGCCAGTTGATGTTTTCGATGGTCACCGTGGCGTCATCCACCAGGATGCCCACGGCCAACGCCAGTCCGCCCAGCGTCATGACGTTGAGGGTTTGCCCACTGACGGCCAACAGCGCGATGGCCGACAGCACCGCCAGGGGAATCGAGGCGGCGATGATCAAGGTCGAGCGCCAACTGCCGAGAAACAGCAGGATCATCGCACTGGTGAGCAATGCGGCAATGATGCCCTCCTGGGCCACGCTGCCCACCGACTGTTTGACGAACACCGAGGCATCGCCCAGCAGCGAGGTTTTCAATGACGGCGGTAGGGTTTCGTTGATGCGCGGCAGCATCTGGCGGATACCGTCGATGATCGACAGGGTGGAGATACTGCCGTTTTTCAGCGCCGGCATCAGCACGGCGCGATGGCCGTCGACCCGCACGATGTTGGTTTGCGGCGGTGAACCGTCGCGCACGTGAGCCACTTGGCCGATGGTGATCAGCGCCCCATCGACGGTCTTGATCGGCAAGTCGTTGAGCTCATCAATGGCCTTGGGGCTGTTGTTGAGCAGGATTGTGTATTCGTCGGGGCCAAGCTTGGCGGTGCCCACCGGAATGATCTGGTTCTGCAGCGCCAGGGCATTGCCCACATCCTGGGCCGACAAGCCTTTGGCGGCGAGGGCTTGGGGGTCGAGGTCCAGCGTAATCTGCCGTTGCTTGCCGCCCATCGGCGTGGGCATGGCCAGGCCGGGCAGGGCGCTCAAGGGCAGGCGAATATTGTTCTGCACCAGGTCGCGAATTCTGGCTTCCGAAAGGCTGGGGCTGGAGAACGCCATTTGCAGGATCGGCACCGTGGAGGCGCTGTAGTTGAGGATCAGCGGCGGCGTGATGCCCGGCGGCATTTGCTTGAGCACGGTTTGTGACACCGCCGTGACCTGGGCATTGGCGGTACGGATATCCACGCCAGGCTGGAAGAAGATCTTGACGATGCCCATGCCGGGCAGTGATTGCGACTCGATATGTTCGATGTCGTTGACGGTGGTGCTCAGGGAGCGTTCGTAGGTGTAGATCACCCGGCCGGCCATGGCGTCCGGGGACAGGCCGTTGTACTGCCAGACCACGGCGACCACGGGAATGCCGATATCGGGAAAAACATCCGTGGGCGTGCGCAGGGCCGCCATCGGCCCGATGATGCAGATGAATATAGCCAGCACGATGAAGGTGTACGGCTTTTGCAGTGCGGTCTTTACCAGCCCGAGCATGCGTGAGTCTCCGAGAAGAGCAGGATTGCAAACCCCGGCAGTCTTGCCCGACCCACCTAACACGCACCTTTCAGCCAGGTGAAGGAAGTTTTAGTTAACGGCTGAAGATCCTTTCATAGGGATTCATTTGTTCCAGGAGGGGCGGCTCATCAAGCTTGTCAGCCATCGGATACGACCTTTTCATTCATGCCCTTTGGAGCACTGTCATGTCACTTAAACCACTGTTGTTAGTTCCCGTTCTTGGCTTTGTCTGCTTACTGTCGGCATGCGCTGGCCCGATCCCCAAGGCGGACCCCAGCCAAGCCTGGATCGGCTTGCAGGAAGAAGCGCCGAATGACCTGATGGCCGAGCGTGTCGATGGCAAGCGCGTGGACGATGGGCGCTATTTTGAAGTGACCCCGGGGGACCATCGCCTGGACGTGACCTTATTTGAAGACGAGCCGGGTGACGACAACCAGCAGGACTGCCAGGGCCGCATCGAGTACAAGCATTTCAAGGCGGGTGAGCACTACACCCTGGTGGAGTCGAGCCTGGGCACCACGGTGCGCGCGTCCCTTGAGGACGGCCACGGCAAGGAAATTGCCGCCACCCAGGACTTCAATTGCATGCCTGGCTAGGCGTGATGCGCCGTCGCCTTGCGCGGCTCGGCGGGTTCAGCAGGTTTGACGTGGGGGTGATGATGCCGGCGCGTCACGCGCATGACCCCCCACAGCATGGCGGCGGCGACGGCCAGCCAACCACAGATCAACAGGAAAATCGTTGTCGCAAGGCTCATTCGGGCCTCCTTTCGCCCACTTGGGGCACACACAGTCTTCTCAATGGACAGTCTAGTCAGCTGACGGTTGCCTGCTATTGACCAATGGTCGAGTCCGTCCAACTTGTTTGCTCTATCGTCACCGCTTTATTGCACGCGTCGGCTATAGATATCTTGCGCCGCCCCCTGTAGGCGCGAGCTTGCTCGCAAAAAACGTCAACGATGACGCAGGCTTCCTGAATAAACGCGGCGCCTGTAAGTTTTTCGCGAGCAAGCTCGCTCCTACGGGATAGAGAAAGCGCGATTGGGCTATGATCGGGGCCTTTACCGGCAGTTGATCAAGAGAGTGAAAAAATTGCGCTTACGGTCGAACCTTAAAACTTCCTTGCTACTGGCCGTTGCCCTTGGATTGGCGGCCTGTTCCAGCAACACTCCATCCAAACTGCCTGGCTTACCCGAGCGCGTCGAACTCAATGGCGTGCCGACCTTTCGCAGCGAGGCTTATCAGAGCGGTCCTACGGCACTTGCCAGCATGCTGTCGCAACAAGGCATTGTCATGACACCGGGTTTGCTTGATAAGCCGCTGCGCCTGCCCGGCGCCGAGGCGGACCTTGAGCGCAACATGCAGGTGCTGGCGCGTGAGTACGGGCTGATGGTGTACCCATTGGACGCCAAGCTGACCGCCGTGCTGGCGCAGGTGGCGGCGGGTTACCCGGTGATGGCGCGGATCAACGCCAGCTATTGGTCCGGGGCGCGTTATGTTGTGGTGGTGGGGTTCAACCAGCAGAAGAGTACGGTGCTGTTGCGCTCAGGCAATGAGCGCCGCTTGAGCATGAGCTTCAGCGACTTTGAGTCGGCGTGGAAGGGCGCGGGCCATTGGGCCATCCTGACCCAGCGCCCGAGCCAGTTGCCCGCCAATGTGGACGCGCAACGCTGGCGCGATGCGGCCAATGCCACCGCGCAGGCGGGTCAGGAGCAGGCAGCGGCGCAGGCACTCAAGGTGCTGGCAGAAAAGAAGTGAAGCTCAAATAATGTGGGAGCGGGCTGTGGGAGCGGGCTTGCTCGCGAAGGCGCAGCGTCAGTCGCTGAATGCTTAGACTGACCCACCGCATTCGCGAGCAAGCCCGCTCCCACACTAAATCACATCACTGTTTATCGACGTACTTCCGTAGCGGTCGCTCGATTCTTGAGGTTCTTATCGGCTTTGTAACGCAGCGCCACATCCGGCACTGCGCCGCCTTTGCCAGTTTCTACCCAGCTACGAATACGGCTGGCATCGGCAAAATGGGTGAACTTGCCAAAGGCATCCAGGATCACCAGCGACACCGGGCGGTTGCCCATGCTCGTCACCAGCACCAGGCAGTGGCCGGCCTGGTTGGTGAAGCCGGTCTTGGTCAGCTTGATATCCCAGTTGGCGCGGTTGATCAGGTGGTCGGTGTTGGAGAAGCCCAGGGTGTAGTTGGGCTTGCGGAACGACACGGTCTTTTCCTTGGTGGTGCTCAACTGGCTCAGCATCGGGAATTTGCGCGCATAGGCCAACAGCTTGCTCAGGTCGCGGGCGGTCGACACGTTATGGATTGACAGGCCGGTGGGCTCCACGTAGTGGGTGCTGGTCATGCCCAGGGATTTGGCCTTGGCGTTCATCGCCGCAATAAAGGCCGCGTAACCGCCAGGATAATGGTGGGCCAGGCTCGCAGCGGCGCGGTTTTCCGAAGACATCAGAGCGATCAGCAGCATTTCCTTGCGCGGCATCTGGCTACCGATCTTCACGCGGGAGAACACGCCTTTCATCTCGGGCGTGTCGGTGATGTTGATGTCGATGTACTCGTCCATATTCTGCTTGGCCTCGAGGACGATCAGGCCGGTCATCAGCTTGCTCACCGAAGCGATGGGCACCACCACGTCGGGGTTGCTGGAATAGATGACCTTATTGGTCTGCAAATCCACCAACATGGCGCTGCCGGAGGCAATCTGCAGCTTGGAGGCGTCACGCGGAGCCAGGGTGGTTTCGGCGGCGTGGGCGAAGGTGCCTGTCAAAGCAAAAAACAGGCTGACAATAGAAAGACGAATTTTCACGCGGATGAACTCGCTAAAAAGTAAGGAAATGCCGTTGTAGAACGGATCTTGTGACAAATGACGTTACATTTTAGGAGTATGGATCAGAAAGCGATAGAGAGCCTTTAAATAAAGGCTCTAAGCCGATGATTGGTTGAGGTTGTAGCGATTTTGTACCCATCACTGCGCGCTCAAGCTTTCCAACTTCTGATGGCCCGTGGTTGCCGAAAGCCATTTTGCATCTGGCCTCAACCGAGGAGCTCAGACATTGGCAAGGCCCAAGCGTTCGCCATCACCACCTGCGGCGATCCCGCTGCTGCCCAGCGAAGCGCGTCAGTCACCCGCGCCGCTATGGTGCTCTCCGAGACGCCTTTAGCTTAGGGCGCGAATAAAGCCTATGCATTGTAGCCGCAGGCTAGCATCGAGGAGAGCGAAAAAAAGGTGCAGATTGTATAGCTGGATCTAGAAAGGGCTGCAAATTTAAGGATCATCTTATGTCGCAGGTGAAATTATCGTGGTGATATGCGCGACTGAAATGTAAGTGGAGTTATTATGAAGAAGTGCGAGTGGTTTGTAAGCTCTATGTTTAGGGGGGTAGGCGCACGGGTATCAAATATAATGTTGGTGTCGTTGCTAGTGTTATCTGATTTGTCATTTGGGGGCGAAACTCCTAGGTGTGGAAATAACCCAGTGAGCGTGCCGTTGGAATTGGCATTTAATGGTCCAAACAATCTTCAGGTAGGTAGAGATGTACCTTTGGGGACAGTTATCTATGAGGAAACGATTTCTGCCGGAGAGGTTCTTTTTCTATGTAAAAACATAACTCATTCAATCGGGATTCAGGATGGTCCTGCGTCTATGCATGGGAACGAAAACACCTTCCCTCTATTGGGGAGCAAAAGTTTATCATGGAGAATTCGTTTGTCCGGCTCTCCGGAGGTTGAAGGCATTGCAACTCGCCCTTATGGCCCAGGCTTGATGTCAAATACTATCTACTCGCTGGGGCCTGGGGTATTTACTCTATACTTGGTCAAGGCTGGAGAGTTTACTAATGATACTGTTGTGCCGACAGGCATTATTGGTACGGTGCGCGGTGGCTCTGGGTATGGGAATACGCTCGGATTGCTCGCCAATATTAAAATTAGAAATGGAAGTCGCCCTATTGTTTCGTCTTGCAGCACTCCAGAGTTTATAGCGGTGAATATGGGGACGTATGTTTCATCGGATTTTGACAGTGGAGAAAGTAAAGCAGTTCCGTTTAGTATTAAGTTGAGTGAGTGTGATGATAGTGTGGCTATTGTTAAATACAGTTTTTTGCCAGCTACCCCAGTGCTCGATCAAAGTAAAGGCGTGGTTTCACTTAATCGAGGATCTACTGCCCGAGGAGTTGGACTAAGGATTACACGGGAGAATGGCGGTGCTGTTATTTTTGGCAACAGCTATCGTGTAGATGGCTTTACTTCTGGTCTTACAAATTTCGATATCCCGTTTCATGCGACGTATTCTCGATTAATAGGTGAGACATTAATATCGGGTACGGCTGATACTGAGTTGACATTTGTCATGACGTATCTATGAAAGTATGAATTCTTGGCTCGGACGGTGGGAGGGGGCGCCCTCTGTAATTGGATGGACTCGCCCAAGCCGAGGCGTCTATGCGCCACGGTGGCATTCTTATAGAAGCCAACGACAGCGAGGGCGAGCCCATGAAAAAGCATACGATGATCAATCAGTCTTTGTCAGCCGATGTATCTACTTGCGTAAACGTCGCGGTAGACCTTGCCAAAAAGGTCTTCCAAGTGGCCGGTGAGAATGCGCTCGGCCAGGTCATATTCGAGGATCGGATTAAGTCACGAGAGGCCTTTAAAACCTTTTTTCTTAAGCTTCCAGCAAACGTGACGGTGCTGGTGGAAACCGGGCCAGGTGCTCAGGCATGGACGCGATTACTGCAAGCACAGGGCAATTCTGTTCGCATCCTACCCTCTCAGCATGTGGCTAATCATCGCAGCGGCCCGAAAAATGATCGCAACGATGCATTGGCGATCCTGCGCGCCGGACGCGACTGTGCGATATCAGCCGTACCGGTCAAAAGGCCTGCGGCGCTTGCAATGCAAGCGTTGCATCGGGCTCGGCAGGGATATATAGGGCGACGTACGGCGGTCGGTAATCAGATGCGTGGCTTACTCCTGGAGCAGGAAGTTTCCATGCCCCAAGGCGAAATGGCCATCAGCCAACGTATCCTCGAATACTGGAAGACGCCACTCAGCCATTACCCGATTTACTGCGCGAACTAATCGCCGAACTGTTAGTTGAATGTGGTCATTTGGGCGAACGCGTCAACGTGTTGACCGGTCGGCTCGAAACAGCGGCGAAGAACGATGAGACAGCCAAGCGATTGATGACGGTGCGCGGAGTTGGCCCGATCATGGTCACAGCACTGTTGGCCAAGCAGGCTGAGCCTGAACGCTTCGCAAATGCTCGACAGTTCGCTGCCTACTTCGGGCTGGTGCCCAGCCAGCACAGCAGCGGAGAAAAAATCCGGCTCGGCAAGATGGGCAAGAACGGTGATGCGTATTTGCGCAGCCTGGCGGTCCAGGGAGCCCGCGCCGTGTTAAGACAGGTGCGACCGGATTCAGAGCAGTCCGACGACCAGCGGCTACAGCGTTGGGTATCTCGCCTAGGGCGCAAGGAGGTGGCGGTGCGTTTGGCCAACCGCAACCTGCGTATCCTCTGGCGGCTCTTGCAAAACGACCAGACTTTTCGACGTCAGCCAGGTAATAGTCAGGAGGCTGAGATGAGCCACGGATTTACAGAGTTCTGCCACCGGGGCGTTTAGCCGCTCCAACCCGTGCTGACGAACATTGACCCCTGGTCAGACCGGCGTGAATTGATGCCTGCGCTCCTACCGGCCCTTGAGGCCTTTTTGTAATGGGCAGATCGCGAGCTGATCCAATGTTGGCCAGAAGCTGTTTGGAGCTTCCTCGGATAGGCCTGATACATAGAAGCAACCGGGTACCAATGTTTTAAAAGCGGGTTGAAAGTGGGGGCGAGTCCATACATAGGAGCGAGCTTGCTCGCTCCTACAAAAAGCCTTAACTGAACGGCATTATGCGCTAAGGCAGGGCTTTTTCATTACGCCTGGTTATTAACCGTGCAGGGTTTCCGCTGCATATAAGGTGTTTTCCAGCAGGCAGGCCCGGGTCATCGGCCCGACACCGCCTGGCACCGGCGTGATCCAGCCAGCACGGGGCAGGGCGGTTTCATACACCACGTCACCCACCAACTTGCCGTCTTCCTGGCGGTTGATGCCCACGTCGATGACGATGGCGCCTTCCTTGATCCACTCACCCTTGACCAGGCCTGGCTTGCCAGCAGCGACCACCACCAGGTCGGCGCGGCCAACGTGGCCGGCCAGGTCCTTGGTGAAGCGGTGGGTGACGGTCACGGTGCAGCCGGCCAGCAGCAGTTCCATGGCCATCGGGCGACCGACGATGTTCGATGCGCCCACCACGACAGCGTCCAGACCATATAGATCGACACGGGTGCTTTCCAGCAGCGTCATGATGCCTTTGGGGGTGCATGGGCGCAGCAGGGGAATGCGTTGGGCCAGGCGGCCGACGTTATAAGGGTGGAAACCGTCGACGTCTTTGTCCGGGCGGATGCGTTCCAGCAGCTTGGAGGCGTCCAGGTGCTCGGGCAGTGGCAGCTGCAGCAGGATGCCGTCCATCTGCGGATCATCGTTGAGGCTGTCAATCAGGTCGGTCAGGGCCTGTTGAGTGGTGTCCGAAGGCAAGTCGTAGGCCTTGGAAATAAAGCCGACCTCTTCACAGTCTTTACGCTTGTGCGAGACATAAACCTGAGAGGCAGGATCGCTGCCGACCAGGATCACCGCGAGGCCAGGCGTGCGCAGGCCTTGCTGGCTGCGCTCGGTGACTCGTTTGGCGATCTGCTGGCGCAGGCTGGCGGCGATTGATTTGCCGTCGATAAGTTGTGCAGTCATTACGCGTGATTAACCATCGAGAGGGGGAAGAAAAGTGCGCGCATTCTCGCATGCCAAGGCGCGAGGGCAAAGGCGCTTGGTCTGCAAATTGCCCTAACCCCTTAAATAAAATCAGTTTTTTTCAAAAAAGATTTGACGGGTTTCCGGGGCATCTATACTATTCGTCGCACTTGTCGGGCACAGCCTAGCACTGGTTAAGAAGGTCGAGCAGAATAGTTGTACTGCAAGGCTGGAAGCACTTAGTTTGTAATCCTCCAAGAGTACAGATTAATAAGGCGCCCGTAGCTCAGCTGGATAGAGCATCCGCCTTCTAAGCGGATGGTCGCAGGTTCGAGTCCTGCCGGGTGCGCCATTAGGCAGCTTTGGCACAAGTAGCGCTATATGGTGGGCGTAGCTCAGTTGGTAGAGCACGGGATTGTGACTCCCGTTGTCGAGGGTTCGATCCCCTTCGTCCACCCCATATTCTGAAAGGCGCCAGATTTTACAGTCTGGCGCCTTTGCTTTAAGAGCTTCAAGCGCGGATGTGGTGGAATTGGTAGACACACTGGATTTAGGTTCCAGCGCCGCGAGGCGTAAGAGTTCGAGTCTCTTCATCCGCACCAATTAAAGCTTTGCTGTGCCGTCAGGCGGGGCAGGGCTCAACAAAGAAGTAGTTTGGTTTCTTTGTTAACGCAATATGGTGGGCGTAGCTCAGTTGGTAGAGCACGGGATTGTGACTCCCGTTGTCGAGGGTTCGATCCCCTTCGTCCACCCCATATTCGAAAGGCGCCAGATTTAACAGTCTGGCGCCTTTTTTGGTTTTGGCGGTTTGAGATTGGGTGGTCGCAGGTGCTGGGCTGCCCCGGCAGGGCGTGTCGTCGTATTTGTGTATCTCGATGATGCTGCGTTGCTTGCCTGTTCTGTTCGCAGGGCGGGCCGTCAGGGAGATGAATGGTTGTTCCTTCTATATATAGAGGGGCGGCGCAGAGCCCTGGCGCAATTTGGCTGTATTTGTCACCGGGGCGAGGTACTTCAGTGCTTTCGTACCGATAAATTGCCGGCTGTTTTCCGCTGTGTTTTCAGTAGGGTGACTTCTTGAGTTTGACCCACTAGAATGCATGCCCTTGATTGGGGTCGGAAATGGCCGGCTAATGTCTGTGCAACGAGGAATATCCATGCAAGTTTCTGTTGAAAATACTACTGCTCTCGAGCGCCGCCTGAGCATCACCGTGCCGGCAGAGCGTATCGAGACTGCGGTCAACAAGCGTCTGCAGCAGACTGCCCAAAAGGCCAAGATCGCTGGTTTCCGTCCAGGCAAAGTGCCGATGAGCGAAATCAAGCGTCGTTTTGGTGCCGATGCGCGCCAGGAAGCTGTAGGTGACGTGATCCAGGCTTCTTTCTACGAAGCCGTTGTCGAGCAAAAGCTGAACCCGGCTGGCTCGCCTTCGATCGAGCCCAAGTCCCTGGAAGCGGGCAAGGACCTGGAATACGTTGCCGTATTCGAAGTGTTCCCGGAATTTGAAGTGGCCGGTTTCGACGGTATCGAAATCGAGCGTCTGAGCGCCGAAGTGGCTGATTCGGACCTGGACAACATGCTGGAAATCCTGCGCAAGCAGAACACTCGTTTCGAAGTGGCCGACCGTGCCGCCCAGAACGAAGATCAACTGAACATCGATTTCGTTGGCAAGGTTGACGGCGAAGTCTTCGCTGGCGGCTCCGCCAAGGGCACTCAGCTGGTGCTGGGTTCCAACCGTATGATCCCTGGTTTCGAAGACGGCCTGGTTGGCGCCAAAGCCGGCGAAGAGCGCGTTCTGAACCTGACGTTCCCTGCTGACTACCAGAACCTGGACCTGGCTGGCAAAGCCGCCGAGTTCACCGTGACCGTCAACAGCGTTTCCGAGCCTAAGCTGCCAGAGCTGAACGAAGAGTTCTTCGCCCAGTTCGGCATCAAGGAAACCGGCATCGAAGGCTTCCGCACCGAAGTTCGCAAGAACATGGAGCGTGAGCTGCGTCAGGCCATCAAGTCCAAGGTCAAGAACCAGGTCATGGACGGTCTGCTGGCCGCCAACCCGATCGAAGTGCCTAAGGCCCTGCTGTCCAACGAAGTGGATCGCCTGCGCGTTCAAGCGGTTCAGCAGTTTGGTGGCAACATCAAGCCTGACCAGCTGCCGGCCGAGCTGTTCGAAGAGCAAGCCAAGCGCCGCGTTGTGTTGGGCCTGATCGTGGCTGAAGTGGTCAAGCAGTTCGACCTCAAGCCAGACGAAGACCGCGTTCGCGAAATGATCCAGGAAATGGCTTCGGCCTACCAGGAGCCTGAGCAGGTCGTGGCTTGGTACTACAAGAATGAGCAGCAGATGAACGAAGTACGTTCGGTTGTGCTGGAAGAACAAGTTGTGGATACTGTTCTGCAGAAGGCTAAGGTGACCGATAAAGCGGTCTCTTACGAAGAAGCAGTCAAACCGGCGGAAGCAGCACAAGCCGACTGATTGTCCAACTCGTTGGAAATTCAACCATAAGCCAGCCTCGCGCTGGCTTATGCGTTTTCAAGACATGACTATTTGGGAGTAACTGCAGAGCATGTTCCGTAATTCCTATATTCAGCAGAACTCTGATATCCAGGCCGCAGGCGGCCTGGTCCCGATGGTTGTCGAGCAGTCCGCTCGTGGCGAACGCGCCTACGACATCTACTCGCGCCTGCTCAAGGAGCGAGTGATCTTTCTAGTTGGCCCGGTAGAGGACTACATGGCCAACCTGATCTGTGCGCAGCTGCTGTTCCTTGAAGCGGAAAACCCGGACAAGGACATCCATCTCTACATCAACTCGCCGGGTGGTTCGGTGACTGCGGGCATGTCGATCTACGACACCATGCAGTTCATCAAGCCAAACGTGTCGACCACCTGTATTGGCCAGGCGTGCAGCATGGGCGCCTTCCTGCTGACCGCGGGTGCCGAAGGCAAGCGTTTCTGCCTGCCGAACTCGCGCGTGATGATTCACCAGCCACTGGGCGGTTTCCAGGGCCAGGCGTCGGACATCGAAATCCACGCCAAGGAAATCCTCTTCATTCGTGAGCGTCTCAACACGCTGATGGCCAAGCACAGCGGGCGCACCCTGGAAGAAATCGAGCGCGATACCAACCGTGACAATTTCATGAGCGCTGAAGCCGCCAAGGAATACGGGTTGATCGACGCAGTGATCGACAAGCGCCCCGCATAATATAAGCCGCTCAAAATAGGGCTGGTCGGCATGTCCGACCACTGGCGGGCTTGAAAAAGCCCGCATAAGCCTTCATCTTGTGTTGCAAGCCTATCGGATTTGGATCGAACGAATGACTGACACCCGCAACGGCGAGGACAACGGCAAGCTGCTCTATTGCTCCTTCTGTGGCAAAAGCCAGCATGAAGTACGCAAATTGATTGCCGGCCCCTCGGTGTTTATCTGCGACGAATGCGTCGACCTGTGCAATGACATCATCCGTGAGGAGGTGCAGGAAGCCCAGGCCGAGAGCAGTGCGCATAAATTACCTTCGCCTAAAGAAATCAGCGGCATCCTTGACCAATACGTCATTGGTCAAGAGCGTGCAAAAAAGGTTCTGGCCGTAGCGGTGTACAACCACTACAAGCGCCTGAACCAGCGTGACAAGAAAGGTGACGAGGTTGAACTGGGCAAGAGCAACATCTTGCTGATCGGTCCTACAGGCTCGGGTAAAACCCTGCTTGCAGAAACCCTCGCTCGCCTGCTGAACGTTCCGTTCACCATCGCCGACGCCACCACCCTCACCGAGGCTGGCTACGTGGGTGAAGATGTCGAGAACATCATTCAGAAACTGCTGCAGAAGTGCGACTACGACGTAGAGAAAGCCCAGATGGGTATTGTCTACATCGACGAGATCGACAAGATCTCGCGCAAGTCGGACAACCCGTCGATCACTCGGGATGTTTCCGGTGAAGGCGTGCAGCAGGCCCTGTTGAAACTGATCGAAGGCACGGTTGCGTCCGTACCGCCGCAAGGTGGTCGCAAGCACCCGCAGCAGGAATTCCTTCAGGTTGATACGCGCAACATCCTGTTCATTTGTGGCGGTGCGTTCTCGGGTCTCGAGAAGGTGATTCAGCAGCGTTCCACCCGTGGCGGCATTGGTTTCAGTGCGGAAGTGCGTAGCAAGGAAGAAGGCAAGAAGGTGGGCGAGTCCCTGCGTGAAGTCGAGCCTGACGATTTGGTCAAGTTCGGTCTGATCCCGGAATTCGTTGGCCGTCTGCCGGTCCTGGCCACGTTAGACGAGTTGGATGAGGCGGCTTTGATCCAGATTCTCACCGAGCCGAAAAACGCCCTGACCAAGCAATACGGCAAATTGTTCGAGATGGAAGGTGTAGACCTGGAGTTCCGTACCGACGCGCTGAAATCGGTGGCCAAGCGGGCACTGGAGCGCAAGACCGGTGCACGTGGCCTGCGTTCTATCCTCGAAGGCGTGTTGCTCGACACCATGTACGAAATCCCCTCGCAGTCCGAGGTGAGTAAAGTGGTGATCGACGAAAGCGTTATCGAAGGCAAGTCCAAGCCACTGTATATCTATGAAAACAGTGAGCCGGCTGCCAAGGCTGCACCCGACGCGTAAGCGTTCAGCAGTTGCGGTACAAGCAAGGGGCCTCTAGGGGCCCCTTGTTTTTTGGGGCGTTTTTTCGAGACGGTGGTTAAATTCGCGTGTATTCATGCGTTTAACTGGTGGCATTGAGCTTGTTTTTTTTGCATGCAACCCCCATCTTGGTTTCAAGCTTATTTTTGAACTGTCATAGAGGCGAAATCATGAAGACAACCATCGAATTGCCTCTCCTGCCGTTGCGTGATGTCGTCGTCTATCCGCACATGGTTATCCCGCTGTTCGTGGGGCGCGAGAAGTCTATCGAAGCCCTCGAGGCCGCGATGACGGGCGACAAGCAAATCCTGCTGTTGGCCCAGAAGAATCCTGCTGATGATGATCCGGGCGAAGATGCCCTGTATCGCGTCGGCACCATTGCCACTGTCCTGCAATTGCTCAAGCTGCCCGATGGCACCGTCAAGGTACTGGTCGAAGGCGAGCAACGCGGTGCCGTAGAGCGCTTCATGGAGGTGGACGGCCACCTGCGCGCGGAAGTGGCGCTGATCGAAGAAGTCGAAGCCCCGGAGCGTGAATCCGAGGTGTTCGTACGCAGCCTGCTGTCGCAGTTCGAGCAGTATGTGCAGTTGGGCAAGAAAGTCCCGGCTGAAGTCCTGTCGTCCCTCAACAGCATTGATGAGCCAAGCCGCCTGGTCGACACCATGGCCGCGCACATGGCGCTGAAGATCGAGCAGAAGCAAGACATCCTCGAAATCATCGACCTGTCGGCGCGTGTCGAACACGTATTGGCGATGCTGGATGGCGAAATCGACCTGTTGCAGGTTGAAAAACGCATCCGTGGCCGCGTGAAGAAGCAGATGGAGCGCAGTCAGCGTGAGTACTACCTGAATGAGCAGATGAAGGCCATTCAGAAGGAACTCGGCGACGGCGAGGAAGGCCACAACGAAATCGAAGAGCTGAAAAAGCGTATCGATGCCGCTGGCCTGCCCAAAGACGCCCTGACCAAGGCCACCGCCGAGCTGAACAAGCTCAAGCAGATGTCGCCGATGTCGGCTGAAGCCACCGTGGTGCGCTCGTATATCGACTGGCTGGTGCAAGTGCCGTGGAAGGCCCAGACCAAGGTGCGCCTGGACCTGGCTCGTGCTGAAGAGATTCTCGACGCTGACCATTACGGCCTGGAAGAGGTCAAGGAGCGCATCCTTGAGTACCTCGCTGTACAAAAACGCGTGAAGAAAATCCGCGGCCCGGTGTTGTGCCTGGTCGGGCCTCCGGGTGTGGGTAAAACCTCCCTGGCGGAATCGATTGCCAGCGCAACCAACCGCAAATTCGTGCGCATGGCCTTGGGTGGCGTGCGTGACGAAGCGGAAATTCGCGGTCATCGCCGTACCTACATCGGTTCGATGCCGGGAAGATTGATTCAAAAGATGACAAAGGTGGGTGTACGCAACCCGCTGTTCCTGCTCGATGAAATCGACAAAATGGGCAGCGACATGCGTGGCGATCCTGCCTCGGCGCTGCTTGAAGTGCTAGATCCCGAGCAGAACCACAACTTCAACGACCATTACCTGGAAGTCGACTACGACTTGTCTGACGTAATGTTCCTGTGCACCTCCAACTCCATGAACATTCCGCCAGCCTTGCTGGACCGGATGGAGGTGATTCGTCTGCCGGGCTACACCGAAGACGAGAAGATCAACATCGCGGTCAAGTACCTGGCGCCCAAGCAGATTTCGGCCAACGGCCTGAAGAAGGGCGAGATCGAGTTCGAGGTCGAGGCGATCCGCGACATCGTGCGCTATTACACTCGCGAGGCCGGTGTGCGGGGCCTTGAGCGCCAGATCGCGAAGATCTGCCGCAAAGCGGTGAAGGAACACGCGCTGGAAAAACGCTTCTCGGTGAAAGTGGTTGCCGACTCCCTGGAACACTTCCTGGGCGTGAAGAAATTCCGCTACGGCCTGGCCGAGCAACAGGACCAGGTCGGCCAGGTGACTGGTTTGGCGTGGACCCAGGTGGGTGGCGAATTGCTCACCATCGAAGCTGCGGTGATTCCGGGCAAAGGTCAATTGATCAAGACCGGCTCCCTGGGTGACGTGATGGTCGAATCCATTACCGCCGCGCAGACGGTAGTGCGCAGCCGCGCCCGCAGCCTGGGCATCCCGCTGGACTTCCACGAGAAGCACGACACCCATATCCACATGCCGGAAGGGGCGACCCCCAAAGACGGCCCTAGCGCTGGCGTAGGCATGTGCACGGCCCTGGTATCGGCCTTGACCGGCATTCCTGTGCGCGCCGATGTGGCGATGACCGGGGAAATCACCCTGCGTGGCCAGGTATTGGCGATCGGTGGTCTGAAAGAGAAATTGCTCGCCGCCCACCGGGGTGGAATCAAGACCGTGATCATTCCTGAAGAGAATGTTCGCGACTTGAAGGAAATTCCTGACAACATCAAGCAGGATCTTCAGATTAAACCGGTTAAATGGATTGACGAGGTCCTGCAAATTGCGCTGCAATACGCGCCGGAGCCCTTGCCGGATGTGGCCCCGGAGATTGTCGCGAAGGACGAAAAACGCGAGTCCGATTCCAAGGAAAGAATTAGCACGCATTAATGTGTTGGAGCCTGGGGGCTTCCTTGACAGCTTTTTAGAGCCCTTGTTATAAAGCGGCTCTTAAGTGTCTGTAGGCCATTCAGCACTGGTTTTGCTTTTTACCAAAAAACTTAGAATCATACTCAATAGATATATAAGGGGACTTAGAGTGAACAAGTCGGAACTGATTGATGCTATCGCTGCATCCGCTGATATCCCGAAAGCTGCTGCTGGCCGTGCGCTGGACGCAGTAATCGAATCCGTCACTGGCGCTCTGAAGGCCGGCGACTCCGTGGTACTGGTAGGCTTCGGTACTTTTTCTGTGACTGACCGCCCAGCTCGCACTGGCCGTAACCCACAGACCGGCAAAGCACTGCAAATCGCTGCTGCCAAGAAACCAGGTTTCAAAGCCGGTAAAGCCCTGAAAGAAGCCGTTAACTAAGCTTCGTTCAAGCCTTTGCTTACCCGGGTCGGACGCAGGTCTGGCCTGGCAGCGGAGCGGTAGCTGACCCACGTATCGGGTCGCCACGCCGGGGGTGCAGATTCGAACCCCCGTCCGCTCCGCCAGTTACGAGAAGGCGCATCCTCGGATGCGCCTTTCTTCTATCCGGACTCTACCCACGCTCCACGGTTGCCTAATTTTTGAAGTTCAACCGTTTCTGGGGGACGCATGCTGCAAAATATCAGGGACAATTCACAAGGCTGGATTGCCAAGACCATCATCGGGATCATCGTCGCTTTGATGGCGTTCACCGGTATCGAAGCCATTTTCCAGGCTTCGGGTAATAACAAGCAGGACGTGGCCAAGGTCAACGGTGAAGAAATCACCCAGACCGAGCTGAGCCAGGCTGTCGACATGCAACGGCGCCAGCTGATGCAACAGCTGGGCAAGGATTTCGACGCTTCCCTGCTGGACGAAAAGCTGCTGCGCGATGCTGCCCTCAAGGGCCTGATCGACCGTAAGCTGCTGCTGCAAGGCGCTGCTGATTCCAAGTTCGGCTTCTCGGAAGCTGCGCTGGACCAGGTGATCCTGCAGACGCCGGAATTCCAGGTAGACGGCAAGTTCAACGCCGAACGCTTTGACCAGGTGGTCCGTCAGTTGGGCTACAGCCGCATGCAATTCCGTCAGATGCTGACCCAGGAAATGCTGATCGGCCAAGTTCGCGCAGGCATCGCTGGCAGTGGTTTCGTGACTGACGCCGAGGTGCTGGCATTCGCCCGCCTGGAAAAACAGACCCGCGATTTCGCCACCGTCAACATCAAGGCTGACCCTGCGGCGGTGAAACTCACCGACGACGAGGTCAAGGCCTACTACGACCAGCACGCCAAAGAGTTCATGACCCCGGACCAGGTGGTCATCGACTATCTGGAATTGAAGAAGTCGTCCTTCTTCGACCAGGTTACGGTCAAGGACGATGAGCTGCAGGCTGCCTACGAGAAGGAAACCGCCAACCTCGCTGAACAGCGTCGTGCCGCGCACATCCTGATTGAAGTCAACGACAAGGTCACCGAGGCGCAAGCCAAGGCCAAGATCGAAGACATCCAGGCGCGCCTGGCCAAGGGTGAGAAGTTCGAAGCCCTGGCCAAGGAGTTCTCCCAGGATCCAGGTTCGGCCAACAATGGCGGCGACCTCGGTTTTGCCGGCCCTGGTGTTTACGACCCGGACTTCGAAACCGCGCTGTACGGCTTGAAGCAAGACCAGGTGTCGACGCCGGTGCGTACTACCTTCGGTTGGCACCTGATCAAGTTGCTGGGCGTTGAAGCGCCCGAGGTGCCATCGTTCGCCAGCCTGAAAGACAAGCTGACCCGCGAGCTCAAGGCCCAGCAGGTTGAACAGCGTTTTGTCGAAGCGACCAAGCAATTGGAAGATGCGGCATTCGAAGCCTCTGACCTGGCCCAGCCAGCGTCTGACTTGAAGCTGACCGTCCACACCTCCGCGCCGTTTGGCCGTGAAGGTGGCGAAGGTGTTGCGGCCAACCGTGCCGTGGTCACTGCAGCCTTCAGCCCGGAAGTGCTGGATGAAGGCGCCAACAGCAGCGCCATCGAGCTGGACCCGGAAACCATCATCGTGCTGCGTGCCAAAGAGCATCTCAAGCCGGCCCAATTGCCGCTGGAGAACGTCGCTGCGGCCATTCGCACCCAGATGACCAAGGAGCGCGCGAGCGCTGCCGCCAAAGCCCGTGCCGACGAGTTGATCGCCAGCCTGCGTGATGGCAAGACCGCGCTGGACCAGCCGGTTGACGGCCAGGCCTGGAAGGTGACTGAGGCGGCTACCCGTGGTCAGGAGTCTATCGACCCGGCCGTGCTGCAAGCCTTGTTCCGCATGCCTAAGCCTGCGGCCAAGGACAAGCCGACCTTCACCACCGTGACCCTGCGCGATGGCGGCCTGATGATCGTGCGCTTGAACGGCGTGAACGAAGCGGCGGCCCCTACGGACGAAGAAAAGGCGCAATACCGCCGCTTCCTCGCTTCCCGTATTGGCCAGCAGGACTTCGCGGCCTACCGCAAGCAGCTGGAAACCCAGGCAGACATCAAGAAGTACTGATGCCGTCCTGAATAAAAAGACCCCGACCTGAAAAGGCGGGGTCTTTTTTTGCCTTTGATAAAGTGAGTGCTGAATGCGCTTTAGGCGTTCTTACCTGCAAACTTGAGCTTGCCCCACGTCAACCCGATCACTGCCGCCAGGGTTGAAGCCGCCAACACGCTCAGCTTGGCAGCCGACAGCAGAGCAGGGTCTGAAAATGCCAGGGACGAGATAAAGATCGACATGGTAAAACCGATCCCCGCCAACAGACCGACCAGGCCAACGCCCGTCCACGTCACACCGTCCGGCAGCTTGCAGATGTTTAGCTTGACCAGCGCCAGGCTCGCCAGCATCACGCCCAGAGGCTTGCCGAGCACCAGGGCGAAGATGACGCCCATGAACACACCGTGGGCCAGCGGGTCATCCAGATTGAAGCCGTCCAGGCTCACGCCGGCGTTGGCCAAGGCAAACAGCGGCATCACGCCGAAGGCTACCCAGGGGTGCAGCGCTGATTGAACCCGCTGCACCGGCGGCAATATTTCCCGCTGGGCTTCGCGCAATTGCTTGAGGGGCGTGGCGACTTGCTGGGCTCCTTCGGCTGGCTGCGAGAACCGGTCCATCAGTTCGTTGAAGGTGCGTTCGATAGTCTCCAGCGGGCGTTCCCGGGTGGGCTTGGAATTGACCGGGGTCATCAAGCCAAGGATCACCCCGGCGAGCGTTGGGTGCACGCCGGTCTTGAGCAGGCCAAACCATACGATAGCGCCAGGCAGCAGGTAGATCGCCGCCTTGCTGATACCCATGCGTTGGAACACCAGTACCAGGGCCAGCCCGCCTGCAGCAATCACCAAGCCCATGTAGTCGAGGCTGGCGGTGAAAAAGATCGCGATGATCAGGATCGCCACAATGTCATCGATGATCGCCAGGGCCAGCAGCAGGATACGCACGCCACTGGGGATCGACTTGCCCAGCAGCGCGAGCACGCCCACGGCAAAGGCGATGTCGGTCGCGGTGGGCACCGCCCAGCCACTCGCGGCGGCGGTACCGTGGTTGAGCAGGGTGTAGATGAGTGCCGGCATCAGCACGCCGCCCAACGCCGCGCCTAACGGCAGCGTGGCCAGCTTCAGGTTGGCGAGGGCACCGTCTTTGATTTCCTGGCGGATCTCGGCACCGACCACCAGGAAGAAGATGGTCATCAGCCCGTCATTGACCAGAAAATGCAGGGAGCGCGACACGCTGTAGTCGCCCAGCCCGAGGGTGATGGGCGTGTTCCAGAAATGCTCGTAGGTCGCGGCGGCGGGGCTGTTGGCCCACACCAGCGCGACGATGGCGGCCAGCAGCAGCACGATACCGCTGACGGCTTCGATATGTGAAAAGCGCTCGAGGGCGGACAGCGCGCCCTCAGTCAAACGCTGGGGGCGGGGGATGGCGGGGTGTTTATCAGGCACGACAACTCTCCATTGGCGGCCCGACCAATGCTTGGCTTTTAACCTGCGCCGTACTTTATGCAGCAACGCACCCAGGGGCGATGATAGAAAGGTGAGGAATAAGTTGTAAACAAACTTGTCATAGAACCGCGCACATTACGGCTCTTTATCGATCCTATGTGCGCCAGGCTTTTTCCTACTGACGCTGCTGTCTTAGCCTGAGATGTTTTACCGACAGGAATCGCGCCTCAGTGTCGTGTTCTGTTGCACAATACCGTCCGGACCGTTTTCTTCAGGATTTTCAATGTCGACATCATTTCACTTGCGCACTCTCGGGTTGGCGCTGGTGCTGGCGGGCGCTGCGGGCTGCTCGTCACCCAAGACCGCTATCTACGAACATGAGAATTTCGACGACTCCGGTACGTTTTCCCGCGATTACCCGGTCAGCGATGTGGCGGCCTGTGAAGCGGCGCGCCGTGCCCTGCTGAGTCAGGGCTACATCATTACCAGTAGCGACCCGAAGTTGGTGGCCGGCAACAAGAGCTTCCAGCAGACCGGCGAGACCCACCTGCAGATCAGTTTCAATGTGGTGTGCGCCGCTGATGGCAAGGGCAGCAATCACTCGACGATGTTTGCCAACGCCTTGCAGGACCGCTATGCGCTGAAGAAGGTCAACAACTCCGCGAGCCTCGGCGTGGGCGTGCTGGGCTCGGTGTCGATGCCGATTGGCTCCACCGACGACTCGATGGTGAAAGTGGCCAGCGAGACCGTCTCGGCACCCAAGTTCTACGAGCGTTACTTCGCGCTGGTGGACGTGTTCTTGCCGCAGGAAGTGAAGCAGGCCGAGCATATCCCCGAACAGCCCAAGGCCGACCTGGGCGTGCCCGAGCCCAAGGCCGCTCCGGCAGCCGAGAAGGTCGAGGCGCCGAAGGAGGTGCCTGTAGCGCCCGCCGCTGCAGAGCCGCTCGCGCCACCACCTGAGGCTGCACCGATTGCACCGGTGACAGAGCCTGCTCCAGTGGCGCCGGCGCCGACTGATCCGGCCTTGCCTGCGCCGACAGAAGCGATTCCACCGCTGCCGATGCCTGCGCAATAACGCAATGCTCGAATGTGTGGGGTGTCAGGTAGAGAAGCGTCGGCTGACAGGTCGCTATCGCAGCATAGGTATCTACACAACTTCGGTACGACGCTGACCCTGTGGCGAGGGAGCTTGCTCCCGTGACGGCCTGCCAGCCGACACTTATCTCCCTGATACCCCGCGGTCAAACTGTGGGAGCGGGCTTGCTCGCGAAGGTGTCCCTGGCAGTCACCACAGTTGGATTGTGTACATATCCATTCCTGCGGTAACGGCCACTTAGGGTTCCGCCCTGACGGCGTCTTACTTTTGAAAAGC
>NZ_LYSO01000065.1:0-33200 GCF_001728935.1 Pseudomonas sp. AP42 | reverse complement strand
AGCGGCTACTTCGCCTTCTTCTTCTTTGTCGAATTCGTCCCAGCTCAGCATGACGTGTCGTCTCCTGCGTGAGGGCTCAAAGGTGCCCGTGTGAAACCGGATGGTTGGGTGTTCACACGGCCCTAGGGCCGCGGTGGATCTTAAGGAATCGTTTGTTGCAACAGCTCGCGCAGGCAAATAAACGGAATCAGGTTACGGGTGCTGCATGAGGCTTGAGGGGCGTAGCGATGCGTGCTTGCTGCAGCGCAGGCTCAAGGTCTGGCTCTTTATCCCTGTGTAAAGGGATATTGCAGGCCCGATTTACCCGCGCATTATAGGGAAAAAATTGGGTTTGTGTTGCGGCGGATGGTCACTTGGGAGCGCCAAAATGACGTGGTTTTCGGCCAAAGCGAGTGTTTGCAAGGCTTTACAGGGGGTGGGGGGTTTTGACGGGCGGGGATGTTTTTTTTGGGGCAGGGGAAGCGGGCGTAAAAAGAGTGGTCGTGGCTGAAATCGCCATCGCAGGCAAGCCAGCTCCCACAGTTGATGTGCAGTGTATTCAAGGGCGGGTTCTTGGCCGCAAGAACGATTTCTTGCGGCAATTAAGAATCCAACTTCAGAAGTTGTTAGCCGTTAGAGCAACCATTGCCCATCACTTGATAGTTAAGAATATGCCGCTGGCCTTGCGAATCTTCATATTCCATCTTCGCCGGTACAACTTCGCAGACTTCTGGAATGCTGCTCATGGACAAGACTTTGGCCACATCCAAGTGTGTGCTGTAGGTGTAGTCCTCAACGATCGGGGCGTTCTGGCCGGCCAGTTCAGTCGGGGCTTCGTCAGCCAGGGCGGCGGTGGCGCACAGGCTGCTCAGAGCCATCACTAATAACGCTTTCATTGCTTCATTACCTTCTTCAGGGCGAAAGGGGGCACGGGGCCCTTGTGAGGCCGCGTGTGTCACTTGAAAGTTGGGAAGTTCGGATTAACGTTGCCTTCGTGGGGGCTGTTGCGTTGTTAATCAGAGTGCCTTGTTGGCGGAGTTGATTTTAGGCGCCTCGGTTATATTCATATACCCGTGGTTTTGATAAACACTTTTGGCGGTTTTTGTAACAATCCCTCGATTAAGATTTTTTCAGAAAGCTGCCAAGCGCCGCAGCACGCGGGCCAGAGCGGTGAAACGGCATAGCAGGGCAATTTGTAGGGTCTTGTTACTACCATCGTCGAATGGTTCTATAGGCCCACCCCGGCTACAACAGGGGCCATACAACAACAACTATGTCACCGAGGTAAGAAAGATGAGTGCGGCTTCCCTGTACCCCGTTCGCCCCGAAGTAGCAGCCAACACGCTGACCGACGAGGCGACCTACAAGGCCATGTACCAGCAGTCGGTGGTCAACCCCGATGGCTTCTGGCGTGAGCAAGCCAAACGCCTTGACTGGGTCAAGCCTTTCACCGCGGTCAAGCAGACCTCTTTCGACGACCACCATGTCGACATCAAATGGTTCGCCGATGGCACCCTGAACGTTTCCTACAATTGCCTGGACCGTCACCTCGCCGAACGTGGCGACCAGATCGCAATCATCTGGGAGGGCGATGACCCTGCCGAGAGCCGCAATATCACCTACCGCGAGTTGCATGAAGAAGTCTGCAAGTTCGCCAACGCCCTGCGCGGCCAGGATGTGCATCGCGGCGACGTGGTGACTATCTATATGCCGATGATCCCCGAAGCCGTGGTCGCCATGCTGGCCTGTACCCGCATTGGCGCGATCCATTCGGTGGTGTTTGGCGGTTTCTCGCCGGAAGCCCTGGCCGGTCGCATCATCGACTGTAAGTCGAAAGTGGTGATTACCGCAGACGAAGGCATCCGTGCCGGTAAGAAGATTCCGCTGAAGGCTAACGTCGACGACGCACTGACCAACCCGGAAACCAGCAGCATCCAGAAGGTGATCGTGTGCAAGCGCACCAATGGCGCGATCAAGTGGAACCAGCATCGCGACATCTGGTACGAAGACCTGATGAAAGTGGCGGGCACCGTCTGCGCGCCCAAAGAGATGGGCGCCGAAGAAGCGCTGTTCATCCTCTATACCTCCGGCTCTACCGGCAAGCCTAAGGGCGTGCAGCACACCACCGGTGGCTACCTGCTCTACGCGGCCCTGACCCATGAGCGCGTATTCGACTACCGCCCGGGCGAAATCTACTGGTGCACCGCCGACGTCGGCTGGGTCACTGGCCACACCTACATCGTCTACGGCCCGCTGGCCAATGGCGCGACCACGCTGCTGTTCGAAGGCGTGCCGAACTACCCGGACATCACCCGCGTGGCGAAGATCGTCGACAAGCACAAGGTCAACATCCTCTACACCGCACCGACCGCCATCCGCGCCATGATGGCCTCCGGCACCGCCGCCTGCGAAGGCGCCGACGGCAGCAGCCTGCGCCTGCTGGGTTCGGTGGGCGAGCCGATCAACCCGGAAGCCTGGGACTGGTACTACAAGAACGTCGGCCAATCCCGCTGCCCGATCGTCGATACCTGGTGGCAGACCGAAACCGGCGCCACGCTGATGAGCCCACTGCCGGGCGCCCATGCGTTGAAGCCGGGTTCGGCGGCACGGCCGTTCTTCGGGGTGGTGCCGGCGCTGGTGGATAACCTGGGCAACATCATCGAAGGCGCCGCCGAAGGCAACCTGGTGATTCTGGATTCCTGGCCAGGCCAGGCGCGTACCCTGTACGGCGACCATGACCGTTTTGTCGACACCTACTTCAAGACCTTCCGCGGCATGTACTTCACCGGTGACGGCGCACGTCGCGATGAGGACGGCTACTGGTGGATCACGGGCCGTGTGGATGACGTGTTGAACGTGTCCGGCCACCGCATGGGCACCGCCGAGATCGAGAGCGCCATGGTTGCCCACCCGAAAGTCGCCGAGGCGGCGGTGGTGGGCGTGCCCCACGACATCAAGGGGCAGGGCATCTATGTGTATGTCACCCTGAAAAATGGCGAAGAGCCCAATGAAGCGCTGCGCCTGGAGCTGAAAAACTGGGTGCGCAAGGAAATCGGGCCGATTGCCTCGCCGGATGTAATCCAGTGGGCGCCAGGGCTGCCGAAAACGCGCTCGGGGAAAATCATGCGGCGCATTTTGCGCAAGATCGCCACGGCTGAATACGATGGCTTGGGGGATATCTCCACCCTGGCAGATCCAAGCGTGGTGGCGCATTTGATCGAAACGCACAAGACCATGAACGTCGCGTAAGCGGGGTAGGTGGGACAGAGCCCCATTCGGTGGAAGCCGGATGGGGCTTTTTTTGGGGGCTCAGAAGCACCGAGGTTCAATGTGGGAGCTGGCTTGCCTGCGATAGCTATTTATCAGTTAGCCCATCTTTGGCTGATACACCGTTATCGCAGGCAAGCCAGCTCCCACAAAGGGGTGTGGGTGGCGGTCTGACAGAGCCGCATCACAACCAAACCAATAAATATCGGTTTTCCCCGTAGGACGTTTCTGAATGTTACCGACCCGCTCAAATGTGTAACCGCCCGCACAAACCTGGGGCGATGGACCACGCCTACGCCCCGAAAAACCGCGTTCTAGACACCCTGAAAAATAAGATTAAACGCCAGACTTGCCGTGCTAGAAGGGTTTGCGAATAATAGGCCCGCAATTTGCAGCATCATCAGGTTTAATATCTTTTGTCTCTGCATAAAATTCAGAGGCTGTCAATGAGCTGGAACCGCTTTCTCAGTGCTTCTGTAAATTGTTGTCGCATTGAGGAAATATCGGCTTCCGGCCTGTCGTTAGAATGCCGATCACTCGCTCGTCGTCGCAGGTGTCGCCCGCGCAGGACGCAGCACCGCTATTCGGTTACACCTTCGCCGCATCGTGGGCCATGGCTCATACTGCTGTTTTTGCCCTATACCGATGGAGTCCCAAGATGAAGAAACTCGTGCTGTTGGGCGCCCTGGCGCTGTCCGTGCTGTCCATGCAGGCTTTCGCCGAAGGCAAGCCGCTGAAAATTGGTATCGAAGCGGCTTACCCTCCGTTTGCCTCGAAGGCGCCGGATGGCAGCATCGTCGGTTTTGACTACGACATCGGCAACGCCCTGTGCAAGCAGATGGACGTCAAGTGCACCTGGGTCGAGCAGGAATTCGATGGTCTGATCCCGGCACTCAAAGTGCGCAAGATCGACGCGATCCTGTCGTCCATGTCTATCACTGACGACCGCAAGAAATCCGTGGACTTCACCACCCGCTACTACCTGTCCCCAGCGCGCCTGGTGATGAAGGAAGGCACCACCGTCAGCGACGGCTTGGATGAGCTCAAAGGCAAGACGATCGGTGTGCAGCGCGGTTCGATCCACGACCGTTTCGCCCGTGAAGTCCTGGCGCCAAAAGGCGCGAATATCAAGGGCTACAGCACCCAGAACGAAATCTACCTGGATGTGGCCGCCGGTCGTCTCGACGGTACCGTGGCTGACGCCACCCTGCTGCAAGACGGTTTCCTGAAAACCGACGCCGGCAAAGGCTACGCGTTTGTAGGCCCATCGTTCACCGAAGCCAAATACTTCGGTGACGGTATCGGCATCGCAGTGCGCAAAGGCGACAAGGAAAACCTTGAGCGCATCAATGCGGCCATCGCTGCGATCCGTGCCAACGGCGAATACAAGAAAATCCAGGACAAGTACTTCGACTTCGATATTTACGGCGCTGACGCCAAGTAACTCATCGCAGCTGTCCGTCCGAAATGGCGCAAGCAACAGTCATCCTGAAGTTTGCGCCATTTTTTCATCCCCCTTTTCGAGGACCTGAATCATGTTGAAAGGCTACGGGGCCGTCATCCTCGATGGCGCATGGTTGACGCTTCAGCTCGCCTTGTCGTCCATGGCCTTGGCCATTGTTCTGGGTCTGATCGGGGTCGCGCTACGCCTGTCGCCGGTACGCTGGCTGGCTTGGCTGGGCGACCTGTACTCCACGGTGATCCGCGGGATCCCCGACCTGGTGCTGATCCTGCTGATTTTCTACGGCGGTCAGGACTTGCTCAACCGCGTCGCGCCCTTGCTGGGCTTTGACGACTATATCGACTTGAACCCCCTGGCCGCCGGTATCGGCACCCTGGGTTTCATCTTTGGCGCCTACCTGTCGGAAACTTTCCGTGGCGCCTTCATGGCCATTCCCAAGGGCCAGGCTGAAGCCGGCCTGGCGTATGGCATGAGCAGCTTCCAGGTGTTTTTCCGGGTGATGGTGCCGCAGATGATTCGGCTGGCGATCCCTGGTTTTACCAACAACTGGCTGGTATTGACCAAGGCCACCGCGCTGATTTCGGTGGTAGGTCTGCAAGACATGATGTTCAAGGCCAAGCAGGCGGCAGACGCCACCCGCGAGCCTTTTACCTTCTTCCTCGCAGTGGCGGCGATGTACCTGGTGATCACCAGCGTGTCGTTGCTGGCCTTGCGTTACCTTGAGAAGCGCTACTCGGTAGGCGTAAGGGCGGCTGATCTATGATCTTCGACTACAACGTCATCTGGGAGGCCATGCCGCTGTACCTTGGCGGCTTGCTGACCACCCTGAAACTGCTCGCCATCTCGCTGTTCTTCGGCCTGCTCGCCGCCTTGCCCCTGGGCTTGATGCGGGTGTCCAAGCAGCCTGTCGTCAACGGCGTGGCCTGGCTCTATACCTATGTGATCCGCGGCACGCCGATGCTGGTGCAGTTGTTTTTGATCTACTACGGCCTGGCGCAGTTCGAAGTGGTGCGCGAGAGCTTCCTGTGGCCGCTGCTGTCCAGTGCCACGTTCTGTGCGTGCCTGGCGTTTGCCATCAACACCAGCGCCTACACCGCCGAGATCATCGCCGGCAGCCTCAAGGCCACGCCAAACGGTGAGATCGAAGCGGCCAAGGCCATGGGCATGTCGCGCTACAAGCTGTACCGCCGCATCCTGTTGCCGTCGGCCCTGCGCCGTGCGCTGCCGCAGTACAGCAACGAAGTGATCATGATGCTGCAGACCACCAGCCTGGCCTCCATCGTCACGCTGATCGACATCACCGGTGCCGCGCGCACGGTGAACGCCCAGTACTACTTGCCGTTCGAAGCCTATATCACCGCCGGCGTGTTCTACCTGTGCCTGACCTTCATCCTGGTGCGCCTGTTCAAGTTGGCCGAGCGCCGCTGGCTGAGCTACCTGGCTCCACGGAAGCACTGATATGGAACGTATCGATCATCTGCTGCCCTGGGGGCACCTGGGCTGCGAGCGCCAGCTGAGCGTGTTTCGTTTCGGCAGCGGCGAGCGCAAGGCCTATATCCAGGCCAGCCTGCACGCCGATGAATTGCCTGGCATGCGCGCCGCCTGGGAACTGAAAAAGCGCCTTGTGGCGCTGGAACAGCAAGGCGCCCTCAACGGCGTGATCGAGTTGGTGCCCGTCGCCAACCCGATGGGCCTCGGCCAGTTGTTGCAGGGCAGCCACCAGGGGCGATTCGAAGTCGGCAGCGGCAAGAATTTCAACCGCGATTTTGTCGAGCTGAGCGAGCCGGTGGCCGAGTTGCTGCAAGGCAAGCTGGGTGATGACCCGCACGCCAATGTGCGCCTGATCCGCCAGGCCATGAGCGATGCGCTCGACGCCTTGCCCGAACCGAGCAGCCAGTTGCAAGGCATGCAACGCGTCCTGCTGAGCCACGCCTGCACCGCCGATGTGGTGCTTGACCTGCATTGCGATGCTGAGGCAGCGCTGCATATGTACGCGCTGCCCCAGCATTGGCCGCAGTGGCGTTCGTTGTCGGCACATTTGAATGTGAAGGTCGGCCTGCTGGCGGAAGATTCCGGCGGCAGTTCATTTGACGAAGCGTGCTCGTTGCCATGGCTGCGTTTGTCGCGCATGTTCCCCGAGGCGCAGATTCCGCTGGCCTGTCTGGCGACGACCTTGGAGCTGGGCGGCCAGGCTGATACCGGCCGTGATCAAGCGATCTTCCACGCCGAAGGCATCCTGGCCTTTCTCGCCGAGCAGGGCCTGATCAAAGGCCAATGGCCGGCGCCGCAGTTTGAGCCGTGCGAAGGCGTGCCGTTCGAAGGCACCGAGTTGTTGTTCGCGCCCCACGCCGGGGTGATCAGTTACCTGCGTAAAGCTGGCGACTGGGTAGAAGCCGGCGATGAGATTTTTGAAGTGATTGACCCCCTCACCGACCGCGTAAGCACTATTTGCGCGGGCACCTCGGGGGTGTTGTTTGCCGTTGAACGGCTACGTTATGCCCAAGCGGGTTTCTGGCTGGCCAAGGTGGCGGGGCGCGAAGCGCTGCGCTGCGGGCGCTTGCTCAACGACTGACCACCTGTTTTTGTGAGAACCGACCGCATGTACAAGCTTGAAGTCCAAGACCTGCATAAACGCTATGGCAGTCATGAAGTGCTCAAAGGGGTATCCCTGGCCGCCGCCGCCGGTGATGTGATCAGCATCATCGGCTCCAGCGGTTCGGGCAAAAGTACCTTTTTGCGCTGCATCAACCTGCTCGAGCAACCCCACGCAGGCAAGATTCTGCTCAATAACGAAGAGCTCAAACTGGTCGCCAACAAAGACGGCGCCATGAAGGCCGCCGACCCCAAGCAGTTGCAGCGCATGCGTTCGCGCCTGTCCATGGTGTTCCAGCATTTCAACCTGTGGTCGCACATGACCGCGCTTGAAAACGTGATGGAAGCCCCGGTGCACGTGCTGGGCGTATCGAAGAAAGAAGCGCGTGAAAAGGCTGAGCACTATCTGGCCAAGGTCGGCGTGGGCCATCGTAAGGATGCGTTCCCCGGCCATATGTCCGGCGGTGAGCAGCAGCGCGTGGCGATTGCCCGCGCCCTGGCGATGGAACCGGAGGTAATGTTGTTCGACGAACCGACCTCGGCACTCGACCCGGAGCTGGTAGGCGAAGTACTCAAGGTGATGCAGGACCTGGCCCAGGAAGGCCGCACCATGGTGGTGGTGACCCACGAAATGGGCTTTGCCCGCGAAGTGTCGAACCAACTGGTGTTTTTGCACAAAGGCGTGGTTGAAGAGCGTGGCAACCCGCGGGAAGTGCTGGTGAACCCGCAGTCGGAGCGTTTGCAGCAGTTTCTCTCTGGCAGTTTGAAATAATCAAGGTGGCCACCCACCCCCTGTAGGAGCGAGCTTGCTCGCGAAGATCGTCAACGATAACGCGGCAAGCTTGATACCCCGTGGCGTTCTCAGGTTTTTCGCGAGCAAGCTCGCTCCTACAGGGGGGCAGGCCTTCATTGTTTTTGAGATTTGTGTTGGTTTACGGGCTAGCATTGGCCCACAGCTTCTTTCACTGTTTTCGCTCCGGATAGCACTCCATGACCGCCCACAAAATTGGTTTCCTGATTTGGCCCAGCACAAAAGCCCTTACGCTTGCGCTGGCTGAGGAGGCCTTGCGCGTTGCCCAGCGGGTGCATCCGGATGTGATCTACGAGCTGTCGTTTTTGCTCGCCGAACCCGCCGTCGAAGGTGCCTGGCAACTGCCGGGTGAGCCGTGGGCCGGTAAGCTGGAAGGCTTTCAGAAGCTGTTCCTGTTGGCCGACGAACCGCCGACGGTCATCGCTTCGCCACTGAGTTCCGCGCTCAAGCAGCTTGTTCGGGCGGGGTGTGTAATCGGCGGCTTGTCGGCGGGTGTGTACCCGCTGGCCCAACTGGGCCTGCTCGATGGCTACCGCGCCGCCGTGCACTGGCGCTGGCAGGACGATTTCGCCGAGCGGTTCCCCAAGGTCATTGCCACCAGCCACTTGTTCGACTGGGACCGTGATCGCCTCACTGCCTGCGGCGGCATGTCGGTACTCGACCTGCTGCTGGCGGTATTGGCCCGTGACCACGGTGCGGAGCTGGCCGGTGCGGTGTCCGAAGAGTTGGTGGTGGAGCGCATCCGCGAAGGCGGCGAGCGCCAGCGTATTCCATTGCAAAACCGCCTGGGTTCCAGCCATCCGAAGCTGACCCAGGCGGTTTTGTTGATGGAGGCCAATATCGAAGAACCGCTGACCACCGACGAAATCGCCCAGCACGTGTGCGTCTCACGACGACAGCTTGAACGGATCTTCAAGCAATACCTCAACCGCGTCCCCAGCCAGTACTACCTGGAATTGCGCCTGAACAAGGCTCGCCAGATGTTGATGCAAACCAGCAAGTCGATCATCCAGATCGGCCTGTCGTGCGGCTTCTCCTCGGGGCCGCACTTCTCCAGCGCCTACCGCAATTTCTTCGGCGCCACCCCTCGCGAAGACCGTAACCAGCGGCGCAGCAGCAGCCCGTTCGAGTTATCGTCGGTGCCCTCCGAGCGCGGTTGAGCGGCGCTCAGGGTTCGTTGTCTGTTTCGGATGAAGTCGCAGAGCTTGAGCCAGCGTCGTCTGGCGCCGGTTGCCTGGCTTGCGCGACGTCGAAATCCACCGCCGTGCGGTTGTAATAGCGACGCAGCGTGGCAAGCGCCTCGGGTGAGAAGGGGTTGTCGCTCAGATCAAAGCCTGCCGCTGCGTCCGGGTCCACTTCAATCAGGTCGGTGGGCAACTCGGTGATACGGTTATCGCTCAGGTTCAGTTGGGTGAGTGACGTCAGGTTGAATACGCCGCGCGGCACTTCAGTAAGCCCGGCGTTTTCCATCATCAAGGTCTCCAGGCCGGACATGTTGCTGACATCGGGGGTCAGCCCCAGTGGGTTATCGCCCAGGTCCAGGTAGTTCAGGTCGTGCAGGTCGCTCAACGCGGCGACACTTTCGGGGGTCAGCCGCAGTTGGCATTGCGTCAAGCTGAGCGTAGTGAGCTTGGGCAGCTTGAAGACGGCAGCGGGTATGTCTTTCAGGGCATAGCGGTCAATCAGCAGGCTCTCCAGGTTGGGGAAGCGTTCCAGAAAACCTTCGGGTATCGAGGTGGTTTCTTGCGCCCTCAGTTCTAGCTTGGAAACGTGCTTGAAATCCACATTCAGTTTCGGCAGGTCGCCCAACAGTGGCAACGTCAGGACCATTTGATGGGTTTGGGCCAGCGTGTCATGACTGAAGTCCAGGTCGCTCTCGCGTCGCCACACTTGCTCCAGCAGGCCTCTTATTTCCCCGCGCATGAGCTGCTGCTGTGCGCGAACCTGTTCATCCATGGGCACATCCGTGAACGGGTAGCGCGCGGGCACATCCGCCACCCATTCTTGCAGGTCGGCCTGCAGGCGTTCGTAGTCGGCCTTGAGGCGCACCAGTGTCGCCATTGAATCGTCCAGCCCGCCTGGCAACCTGAAGATAAATTGATGGGTCTCGTAGGTGCTATAGGTCGGGTAAAGCGCGTGAGCCAGGCGCACCTCGGCTGGGTTGGCGTCGGCGCCAAAGTGTTCACCGGTGTTCTGGCAGTAGGTTTTTATCCGTTCAAGCGTCGTGCGTGAGAGTGGGTTGCCGGAAAGGTCGAAGGCCCTGGCGGCGCCGGCGGGCAGGGAAAACAGGGCGTCGGGCAGTCTGCGCAGGAGGTTGTTGCTGAGGTTGGCGCTGACCAGCCGAGGTCGACTGAGCAGGCCGGAGGGGAAGACGGAAATCCCGCAGTGGGCCAGGTTGAGCGTACGCAGGTTGGCCATGTTTTCCAGATTGGGCGCCAGCGCCAGCGGGTTGTTGGACAGGTCCAGGATGTGCAGCTCGGCCAGGTTGGCCAGGGCTGCACGGCTTGGGGTGGTGAGGTTGAGTTCGCAATTGCGCAATACCAGAGCATTGAGGCGAGTTAAAGCGCTGACCTCCTCGGGCAGTGTTCTGAGGGCGATGTCGCTGATAGCCAGCCGGCGTAGCCCGGGAAAGCGCCCCAGGAAGGCCGGCGTGCCACGGGTGGTCAGGTAGCCCAGCAACTCCAGGCTGGTGATGTGCCCGAAGCTGGCCTCCAGTGTCGGCAGTTCGCCGTAAATGGGTTGGTTGAGTTGCAACAGGTGCCCGTTATCAAACGCGGCGTCCCGGGGTGTGTCGTGGCGCCAGGCGCTGATCAGCCGTTGCGCCCAGAGCCGACGATTCTGCTGTTCAGAAGCAATTCGCCAGCGGCTCAGGGGTAGGTCAGTGCCCACAAGGGTTTGTGGCACGTTCTGCTGCCAGGCTCTGAGGCTGGCGTCCAACTGCGAGAACTCGTTCTTCAGGAATTGAAGGGTACCCAATGGCGTACCGGGGTCGTTGTGCATGGCAGCGAGTACGGCGGTCAGCTCGTTGGGGCTCAGTTGCGGGTACAACTCGTGTAGCCGCGCCTCAAGCGAGGCAGCGCCGCTGCTGCCACCGGCAGTGGATGGGCTGGCATCGTAACCTTCCATGCCGCCGGGCAGGCGCATCAGGGTGGGGTCGTAGGAGGGTTTGAGCAGCGGCACTTCGGCCAGCAGAGGGCCAAGCTCGTCACGTGCCAGCGCATGTTGACGCAGGGTTTCTCGCAGGTGCGTACCTTGGCCGATCTGCATATTCAGTGCGTCGCGCTGCGCATCGGGCAGCGCCTGGAGCACGGCGGTGTAGAAGTCGGTTTCGCCAAGCAGGGTGCCCTTGCTGTCTTCGGGAATGTAATCACCCTCGATGGTGCGCACCAACAGGCGTCGGATGGGCGCCTGGGCAGGGCCGATGGCATCGTGCAACTGGCCGGTGCGCTTGAAGTCGCGCACTTCCAGGCGCACCTGGGGCGACCAGCCCGGCAGTTTTTCCAGGGAGTGCAGGGCGAGTCGGTGGGTGTCGCCGCTCTCCAGCGCGCTCATGTACAAGCCTTCATACGCCCGGCTGATTCTGACCTGATGGGCTGCCCAGCGTGCACGTTCGACCAGGTGCGAAGGCAGTGTGCCCTGGTCGATGTCGAGCAGATCCTGGCCGCTGGCGCCGCGCAGCACTTCCTCGGCCGCGCTGACCGGCAGGCCGGGCGTGCTGTCGATGACCTTCTGAACGCGCGCATCGGTGGTCAGCTCCAGGCCTCGGTAGCGTGAGTCGAACATCGAAGCGCGTTTATCCGCGGCTCTGCGTGCCAGCTGTTTGCGCAGCTTGGCGGCGCGCACATGCAATTGGGTGGTGGGGGTGCCAAAGTCTTCTTCCAGCAAAGTCTTGCGCTCTGGCTCGTCGAGGGTTTCCAGCAGGGTCTTGAGCAGGTCGCCGTTGTTCATCTGCGCTTCATGGATTTGCGCCACTGCCGCATTTTCCCGGCCTGGGTGTTCCCATACCGTTTCGCCTTTGGCGTTTAGAAAACGCAGGGTCTTGGTTTCGGGCCACAGGCCGGTCTGGCTGAGCAGCCAGAGTTGGGTCTGCGTGTCGGCTTTTCGATAAACCTGCGGGTCATCGCTGTTCATCTGGTCGATGAAGTCTTGCAGTTGCTGGTCGATGTGAATGCGCTTGATGCTGTCGGCCAGTAACGGCGGTGGCGGCTGGCGGTCCATGTAGAGTTTGCGCAGGGCGCCATCGTCGGTGCTGCTGATACGCTGTGCCTGTTCCAGGCCGGTTTCGCTGAGGCTCTCGGCGGGCGGGCCGAGGCGGCGCAGCAAGGTGCTGCGGTCCCAGGTCAGCGGGCGATCCAGTGGGGTCAACCAGGCACCCTTGCCATTACCGATAATGGGCGGTTGGTAGGCATGCATGTGGCTTGGGTGCACCAGCACGGTGTTGTCCGCTTGTTGCTTGACGGCGAAGTGTTGCCCATCGAGGGGCAGGATTTGTTTGTCCGCGTAGGTATGCAATCCATCGGTCTGGGGGCGTGAGGCGGCGGGCAACTGAAGGTCGTGGGCGTAGGGGCTCAGGTCCGGGTTCCACAGGCGCGTTTTGCCGTCGTGCGAGGTGACCGGGTGCAGGCGCTCGAAAAACGCCCAGACTTCCCGAGGCAGTGCCTGGCGTAGCAGCCCTTCGGCAATCGGTGCGCCGACCGCGAACATACCCAATTGCACCATTTGCTCCAGGATCGACATCAGGTGCCCGAACGCCTGGCGCTTGAGGCCTTCAGCCCAGTCGACGATGCCTTCGAACACGTCGTCGAGCAGTTGATAGGCGGTGTAGCCAAGCATCAGCAGGCCCAGGGGGGGAATGAACGGCGTGGCGATGAAGGCGACGATTTCGAGCAGGGTTTTGCCGATTTTTGCCACGACGTCCCAACGTTGCCAGCGTGCCTTGCTGTCGGCGTCGGCGGTGGACACGGCAATATTGCGCGCGTCATTGAGCAGCCTGCTGAGTTTGCTTTCATAGAGGTGTTCGTACAGCTCGCCCGTGATTTTCGTCGCGTGCAATTGCAGCTTGGGGTTGGCCACCGGTTCAGCGCGCCAGGTCGGCCTGGGGTCGCCGGGGATGGGGGAGTGCCAGGTTATCTGGGACAAGCGGTTATTGAGGTTGGCAAAGAAGTAGGCGCGGTGTTCGTGGCTGATAAAGCGGCTGAAGAACGCTTGGTAATCGGCGTCGCGCAATTTGCGGGTCAGGTCTTGAATGAAGGCAATGCCGTCGCGGTAATACTTGAGCGGTGCCTGCGGATCGCCGGGGATGTACGCCACCACGGGCACTGCGCTGTGGTGCAGTTCCAGGTCGGCGGCGAACAGCACAATGCCGGCCAGCGGCGCGTCCATCAGGCTCAGGTCGTGGCTGAGCAAGGTCTTGCCTTCCAGTGTCAGGCTGCTGATGCCTTTGAGCTGGGCCTGGAGCGTGCGCAGTACGGCTTCGCTGCCGTCCTTTTTCAGGCGCGCCAGGTGCACGGCGGCTTGTGCCTCGGCCTTCAGGCTTTCGATGACGGTACTGCGCAGCGCGCTCTTGCGGGTGGCGTCCTGGAAACCGAAAAATGTCTTGAGGTAGGCCTGGTATTGCGTGCCGATGTCCAGTTCACGGCAGAGCCGGATGAAGGCCTGGATGCTGACTTTGCTGTTTACTGAGGGCAGGGTGTCGAATTGCCCGGTGGCAGAGGGTTGGGTGATGAAGCTGGAGTCTGCGGTGTAGGCCGCTTTCTTGCTTTCTGCTGCATCAAAGTTGTGCAGCGCGGCATCCACCAGCGACACGGTCCAGGCTTTGACGCCGCCGGTTTCTATGGGGAACAGTGGGATCGTCAGGGGCGCATACAGGCGCAGATGGGTGGTGCTGACATCGATGTCCACGCCCCAGCGGGTCTTGAGCGCCTGTTGCAAAAGCGGTGCGGCGAAGGCCTGCGGTGTCTTGAGGTCGGCCAGTGCCGCGTCTACTTTGCTTTGCGCGGTCCAACTCTGCTCCACCGCCTGCTTGAGGGGCGCGTGTTGCTGGCGGCTGGCGTCGGCCTGCCAGTCGGCGACATCCAGTGGCGCAGTTTTCAACGTTTGGCGCTTGTCATCCGAGGCGTTTGCCAGCCAGGCCGGCAGGCGTGTGTGAAACCCGGCAGGCACTTGGGTGGCGGCGACTGCGAGGCGTTGGCTGATTGTCGTGGGCACGGGGCTGATCCTTCAGTGGGGGTGAGTCACTGTCATCACAGCAAGCCTGATGGGTTCGCGGGCAGCAGATAGTTAAGGCATTAGGCGAAAATCAGCGGGCCGTGCCTCTGCCTCTCACTGAGCGCAGCGTTTACACTGCGCCATTGCGACGCAATATGTCGCATTGCCGTAAACCCGCGTAAAACCGGGGTTGGCGCTATAAGAAGTTGTCGCTTGGCGACAAGGTGGCGCTGAAAACTGTCCTTACAATCCCTGCATCGCTTGCCAGTTCCAGGCAGGCGTTCCTCTTCAGGAGACTCCGATGTCCGTTGAGCAAGCCCCGGTGCAACGTGCCGATTTCGACCAAGTGATGGTGCCCAACTACGCACCTGCTGCCTTTATCCCCGTGCGCGGCGCAGGCTCGCGCGTATGGGACCAGGCCGGTCGCGAGCTGATCGACTTTGCCGGCGGCATCGCGGTCAACGTATTGGGCCATGCGCACCCGGCGCTGGTCGGTGCACTGACCGAACAGGCCAACACGCTGTGGCATGTTTCGAACGTGTTCACCAACGAGCCGGCCTTGCGCCTGGCCCACAAGCTGATCGATGCCACCTTTGCCGAGCGCGTGTTCTTCTGCAACTCCGGCGCCGAAGCCAACGAGGCCGCCTTCAAGCTGGCCCGTCGCGTGGCGTTCGACCGTTTTGGCAGCGAGAAGTACGAGATCATTGCCGCGCTGAACAGCTTCCACGGCCGTACCCTGTTCACCGTCAACGTCGGTGGCCAGTCGAAGTACTCCGATGGTTTCGGGCCTAAAATCACCGGCATCACCCACGTTCCTTATAACGACCTGGCTGCGCTGAAAGCGGCGGTGACCGATAAGACCTGCGCCGTGGTGCTGGAACCGATCCAGGGCGAAGGCGGTGTACTGCCGGCCGAGTTGGCTTACCTGCAAGGCGCTCGCGAACTGTGCGACGCTCACGACGCACTGCTGGTATTTGACGAAGTGCAAACCGGCATGGGCCGCACCGGCCACCTGTTTGCCTACCAGCACTACGGCGTGACGCCCGACATCCTCACCAGCGCCAAGAGCCTGGGCGGCGGTTTCCCGATTGCGGCGATGCTGACCCGTGAAGACTTGGCCAAGCACCTGGTGGTCGGCACCCACGGCACCACCTACGGCGGCAACCCGCTGGCGTGCGCGGTAGCGGAAGCGGTGATCGACGTGATCAACACCCCAGAAGTGCTGGCGGGTGTGAATGCCAAGCACGACCTGTTCAAGGCGCGCCTGGAGCAGATCGGCAAGCAGTACGGCATCTTCACTCAGGTTCGCGGCATGGGCTTGTTGATCGGTTGCGTACTCAGTGATGCCTTCAAAGGCAAGGCCAAGGACGTGTTCAACGCGGCCGAAAAAGAGAACTTGATGATCCTGCAAGCCGGCCCCGACGTGGTGCGTTTTGCGCCGAGCCTGGTGGTGGAAGAGGCGGACATCAATGAAGGCCTGGATCGTTTTGAGCGTGCTGTGAAGACGTTGACGCAAGCCTGATAGACCGTTCGGTGCCTGGCGATCCCGGTACCGAGCACAAATTTTGTATGCCGGACCCTTGGTTGGAGCTGTGGAAGATCAAATGTGGGAGCGGGCTTGCTCGCGAAAGCAGTGGTTCAGTCACCTGAAATGTTGAATGACACCCTGCATTCGCGCGCAAGCCCGCTCCCACACTTGACCTCACTGTTTTCAACGGTGTGTTTGGCTTTTTTTTCTGTGAGTTTTCGAGTTAAGGAGTGACACCATGCTGGTGATGCGCCCCGCGCAAATGGCTGATCTGGGCGAGGTACAGCGTCTGGCTGCGGACAGCCCGATTGGTGTCACCTCCTTGCCGGATGATGTGGAACGCCTGAGCGACAAGATCGCGGCCAGCGAAGCGTCCTTCGCCGCCGAGGTGAGTTTCAACGGTGAAGAGAGCTATTTCTTCGTGCTGGAAGACACCGAGACCGGCAAGCTTGCCGGCTGCTCGGCCATCGTGGCCTCGGCCGGTTACTCCGAGCCGTTCTACAGCTTTCGTAACGAAACCTTCGTGCACGCCTCCCGCGAGCTGAAGATCCACAACAAGATCCACGTGCTTTCCCAGTGCCACGACCTTACCGGCAACAGCCTGCTCACCAGCTTCTATGTGGTGCCTGAGCTGGTCGGTTCGCCGTGGTCGGAACTCAATTCCCGTGGCCGCCTGCTGTTTGTTGCCAGCCATCCCGAGCGCTTTGCCGACTCGGTGGTGACCGAGATTGTCGGCTACAGCGACGAGAACGGTGACTCGCCGTTCTGGGATGCCATCGGCCGCAACTTCTTCGACCTCAACTACGCCGCCGCCGAGCGCTTGTGCGGGCTGAAAAGCCGCACCTTTCTCGCCGAGCTGATGCCGCACTATCCGATCTACGTACCGCTGCTGCCGGACGAAGCGCAAGAGGCCATGGGCCAGGTGCACCCGCGTGCGCAAATCACCTTCGACATCCTGATGCGTGAAGGCTTTGAGACAGACCATTACATCGACATCTTCGACGGTGGCCCGACGCTGCACGCACGGGTCTCGGGCATTCGCTCGATCGCCCAGAGCCGCGTGGTGCCGGTGAAGATCGGCGAGATGGTCAAGGGTGTTGGCCGCCAGTACCTGGTGAGTAACGCGCAGTTGCAGGATTACCGTGCGGTGATGCTGGAACTGGACTACGCGCCCGGCAAGCCGGTGACCCTGGACTTGGCAGCAGCCGAAGCGCTGGGTGTTGGCGAAGGCGCCAGCGTGCGCCTGGTTGCGGTTTAAAAAGAGAGTTTCGCGGGTGGCTGACAACAGCGGCCCGTTCGAGGAGATAGCATGATCGTTCGTCCCGTACGCAGCAGCGATTTACCGGCCCTGATTGATCTGGCGCGCAGCACTGGCACCGGCCTTACCACCTTGCCGGCCAACGAAGAGCGCCTGACCCACCGGGTGGGCTGGGCGGAAAAAACCTTTCGCGGCGAAGCCGGGCGCGGCGATGCCGACTACCTGTTCGTGCTGGAAAACGACGAAGGCCGCGTGGTGGGAATTTCCGCCATTGCTGGCGCCGTCGGCCTGCGCGAGCCGTGGTACAACTTCCGGGTGGGGCTGACCGTCAGTGCGTCCCAGGAACTGAATATCTACCGTGAGATTCCGACGCTGTTCCTGGCTAACGACCTCACTGGTAATTCCGAGTTGTGCTCGTTGTTTTTGCACGCCGATTACCGCAACGGCCTCAACGGTCGCATGCTGGCCAAGGCGCGCATGTTGTTTATCGCCGAGTTCCCGCAACTGTTCGGCAACAAGATCATTGCCGAGATGCGCGGTGTGTCCAACGACGCCGGGCGTTCGCCGTTCTGGGAAAGCCTGGGCCGGCACTTCTTCAAGATGGAGTTCAGCCAGGCCGACTACCTCACCGGCGTGGGCAACAAGGCGTTTATCGCTGAGCTGATGCCCAAGTTTCCGCTGTACAGCTGCTTCCTCTCCGAAGACGCACGCAATGTGATCGGCAAGGTCCACCCGGACACCGAGCCGGCCCTGAGCATGCTCAAGAGCGAAGGCTTCAGCTACCAAGGCTATGTGGATATTTTCGACGCTGGCCCGGCGGTGGAATGTGAAACCAGCAAGATTCGTGCGGTGCGCGACAGCCAGTCACTGGTGTTGGCCATCGGCACACCGGGGGACGACGCCACGCCGTTCCTGATTCATAACCGCAAGCGCGAGGAGTGCCGTATCACCGCCGCTCCGGCCCGGCTGGCGGCAGGCACCCTGGTGGTCGATCCGCAGACCGCCAAGCGCCTGCAACTGGTGGTGGGTGATCAAGTGCGTGCTGTTGCGTTGTCTGCTGCTCGGGAGTCGAAATAATGAATTCGCTGTATATCGCAGGTAGCTGGCTGGCTGGCCAGGGTGAACTGTTTGAATCGCGCAACCCGGTGACCCAGCAAGTGCTGTGGGCCGGCAATGGGGCCAGCGCCGAACAGGTCGAATCCGCCGTGCAGGCTGCGCGCCAGGCATTCCCGGCATGGGCCAAGCGCTCGCTCGAAGAACGCATCAGCGTGCTGGAAACCTTCGCCGCCACGCTTAAAAGCCGTGCCGACGAAATCGCCCGCTGCATTGGCGAAGAGACCGGTAAGCCATTGTGGGAATCAGCCACCGAAGTCACCAGCATGGCCAACAAGATTGCGATCTCGGCGCAAAGCTACCGCGAACGTACCGGCGAGAAGAGCGGCCCCCTGGGCGACGCCACCGCTGTGTTGCGCCACAAACCCCACGGTGTGGTGGCGGTGTTCGGCCCTTACAATTTCCCTGGGCACTTGCCCAATGGGCACATCGTCCCGGCGTTGCTGGCGGGTAATACCGTGCTGTTCAAGCCGAGCGAACTGACTCCCAAGGTCGCCGAGCTGACCGTACAGTGCTGGGTCGAAGCCGGTTTGCCGGCGGGCGTGCTGAACCTGCTGCAAGGCGCGCGGGAAACCGGCATCGCCCTGGCGGCCAACCCAGGCATCGACGGCCTGTTCTTCACCGGTTCCAGCCGCACCGGCAACCACTTGCACCAGCAGTTCTCCGGGCGCCCGGACAAGATCCTGGCCCTGGAAATGGGCGGTAATAACCCGCTGGTCGTGGACGAAGTCGCCGACGTGGATGCGGCGGTGTACACCATCATCCAGTCGGCGTTTATCTCGGCAGGCCAGCGTTGCACCTGTGCCCGCCGCTTGCTGGTGCCTGAAGGTGCCTGGGGCGATGCCTTGCTGGCGCGCCTGGTGGCGGTGAGTGCGAGCATTGAAGTAGGTGCTTTCGACCAGCAACCGGCGCCGTTCATGGGCTCGGTGATTTCACTTGCTGCGGCCAAAGCGTTGATGCAAGCCCAGGAACTGATGTTGGCCAATGGCGCCGTGGCGCTGCTGGAGATGACCCAACCTCAGGCTCAGGCCGCGTTGCTGACCCCTGGCATCATCGACGTGACCGCTGTGACGGAACGTGAAGACGAAGAGCTGTTTGGCCCGCTGCTGCAGGTGATCCGCTACGCGGATTTTGCCGGTGCCATCGCTGAGGCCAACAACACCCAGTACGGCCTGGCCGCTGGCCTGTTGTCGGACTCCGAAGCGCGTTACCAGCAGTTCTGGCTGGAAAGCCGCGCCGGTATCGTCAACTGGAACAAGCAGTTGACCGGCGCCGCCAGTACCGCACCGTTCGGTGGTGTCGGGGCGTCGGGCAATCATCGCGCCAGCGCCTATTACGCGGCGGATTATTGCGCGTACCCGGTGGCGTCGCTGGAGACGCCAAGCCTGATAGTCCCGGCAACGCTCACGCCAGGTATAACGCTGATCTAAATGTGGGAGCGGGCTTGCTCGCGAAAGCGGTGGTTCAGTCACTTCAGATGATGAATGACATACCGCATTCGCTAGCAAGCCCGCTCCCACAATGGATCTGTGGTGTATTCAAGTGATTTGATGCCTATAAAAACAGATGTTCGTGGAGCCTCGCCGATGAAATCCTGTGAAGTCAATTTTGACGGTCTAGTGGGGCCGACCCATAACTACGGCGGTTTGTCCTTCGGCAACGTCGCGTCCCAAAGCAATAGCCAGCAGTCTTCCAACCCGAAGGAAGCGGCGTTGCAGGGCCTGCAGAAAATGAAAGCCCTGATGGACATGGGCTTTGTGCAAGGTGTATTGGCGCCCCAGGAACGCCCGGATGTGGCCGCCTTGCGCAGCTTGGGTTTCAGCGGCGCCGACGCCCAGGTGATCGAGCAGGCTGCCAAGCAGGCCATGCCTTTGCTGGTAGCGAGCTGCTCGGCATCCAGCATGTGGGTAGCCAACGCCGCCACCGTCAGCCCAAGCGCCGACACCGCAGACGGCCGCGTGCATTTCACTGCCGCCAACCTCAATTGCAAATACCACCGCAGCATCGAACACCCCACCACCAGCCGTGTGCTGGGGGCGATGTTCGCCGATGGCAAGCATTTCGCCCACCACGCCGCCTTGCCGGCCGTGGCGCAGTTTGGCGATGAAGGCGCAGCCAACCACACGCGTTTCTGCCGTGAGTACGGTGAGGCGGGCGTGGAGTTTTTCGTCTTCGGCCGCAGTGCTTTCGACCCCCGTTACCCGGCCCCGCAGAAGTACCCGGCGCGCCAGACCCTGGAAGCCTCCCAGGCCGTTGCGCGCCTGCATGGCTTGAAGGATGACGGTGTGGTCTACGCCCAGCAGAACCCGGCGGTGATCGATGCGGGTGTGTTCCACAACGATGTGATCGCGGTGGGCAACGGCGAAGTGCTGTTCTATCACGAGGATGCGTTCCTCAACACTGAACAGATGCTCGCCGAACTGCACGGCAAGTTGGGCAAGTTGGGCGGCAACTTCCAGTCGGTGTGTGTGCCTCGCGCGTTGGTCAGTGTCGAGGACGCGGTGCGTTCCTACCTGTTCAACAGCCAGTTGCTGACTCGGCCTGACGGTTCGATGCTGCTGATCGTGCCGGAAGAGTGCCGCGCCAATGAGCGCGTATGGCAGTACCTGCAAGGCCTGACCGCTTCCGGCGGGCTGATTCGCGAGGTCAAGGTCTTCGACCTCAAGCAAAGCATGCAGAACGGCGGCGGGCCGGCGTGCCTGCGCCTGCGCGTGGCGTTGAACGAAACCGAGCTGGCGGCCGTGAACCCAGGGGTTATCATGACCGCGCCGTTGTACGAAACCCTGACCCAGTGGGTGGGCAAGCACTACCGTGACAGCCTGCGCGAAACCGACCTGGCTGACCCGCAGTTGCTGCTTGAGTGCCGGACGGCACTGGATGAACTGACGCAAATCCTTAAACTGGGCTCGGTTTATCCTTTCCAGATCAATTAATGCCACACGGCTGAGATATTTTATTTATGACCGACACCCTGAAACTCATCCTTGAAGACACCGACGGCACCCAGCTGGAAACCTCCTGCACCCGCGTCGCCGTGGTCTGGCAGGGCAAGGAGATCTGGATCCAGCACGATGGCCGCGGCCAACTGCTGATTGGCGTGGACGTAGAAGAAGGCGACGCCGAGTACGCCAACCTGCTGATGCGCCCATTGGCCACCAACCTGATGAGCCTGCAACTGGAAATGGAACCGGCCGACGTTGAAGGTGACGACGACGATCACGTCCACGGCCCAGGCTGCAACCACTAAGGAAGCTGCTTATGCTCGCCCTCGGCAAACTGCTTGAACTGACCCTCGCCGGTCGTGAACCGGCGCAAAAAATTCAACTGACTGTCGACGGCGTGCAGATGCGCTGGCTCAGCGAAGGCGCGCTTGAAGTGCGTCCTCCTGAAGCTTTGGACAACGGCAGCGACTTGCTGCTGTCGTCCGGCATCCATGGCAACGAAACCGCGCCGATCGAACTGCTCGACCGCCTGTTGCATGGCATCGCCCGCGGGGAGATCAAGCCCCGCACCCGTATTCTGTTCCTGTTCGGCAATACCGAGGCCATGCGCCGCGGTGAGCGTTACCTCGAACTGGACGTCAACCGGCTGTTCAACGGCCGTCATGAACAAAACATCGGCCCCGAAGCGATGCGCGCCGCTGAGCTTGAGCAATTGGCCCGCAGCTTTTTCAACCAGCCTGGCCGCTCGCGCCTGCATTACGACCTGCATACCGCGATTCGTGGTTCGAAAATCGAGCAGTTCGCGTTGTACCCGTGGAAGGAAGATCGACAGCATTCGCGCCGTGAGCTGGAGCGCTTGAACGCTGCCGGCATGCAGGCGGTGCTGTTGCAGAACAAAACCTCGATTACCTTCACCGCGTTTACCTACGAGCAACTCGGCGCCGAGGCGTTCACCCTGGAGTTGGGCAAGGCGCGGCCGTTTGGACAGAACGACGGTGTGGACGTGTCGCGCCTGGAAGCGCGTCTGAAGCAGATCATCGAGGGCAACGAGCCTGAGACCGATAGCCTCGACGGCCTGCAACTCTTCGCCGTTGCGCGAGAAGTGATCAAGCACAGCGACGCCTTCCTGATGCACCTGCCCGCAGATGTGGAAAACTTTTCGGAATTGGAAAAGGGCTACCTGCTGGCCGAAGACGTGGCCAAGACCCGCTGGGTGATCGAGGAGGAGGGCGCCCGCATCATCTTCCCCAACCCTAAGGTGAAGAACGGCTTGCGCGCCGGGATATTGATCGTGCCCACCACGGATGCCGGCCTGGCCTAAGGGCCGAGGCTGGCTCAATCAAATGTGGGAGCTGGCTTGCCTGCGATAGCATCACCTGGGTATCACTGATACACCCAGGTGTCTGCATCGCAGGCAAGCCAGCTCCCACACTGGGTTTAGACCGCTACCGCACGCGGCTCGCTACGACGGATCGCGCGCACCTTGTGCAGCGTATCGGCGCAGGTGCGCGCCGCTTCCTGGCCCTTGTGCACGAAGTGCTCGTAGAAGAACGTGGTGTGCTCGCTGCCGGCGTGGAAGTGATGCGGCGTCAGGGACACCGAGAACACCGGCACTTCAGTTTCCAGCTGCACCTGCATCAGGCCGCTGACCACCGATTGCGCGACGAATTCGTGGCGGTAGATGCCACCGTCCACCACCAGCGCGGCAGCGACGATGCCGGCGTAACGGCCGGTCTTGGCCAGCAGCTTGGCGTGCAGGGGCATTTCAAAGGCGCCGCCGACTTCGAAGAAGTCGATGTCCGATTCCTGATAACCCTGGGCGATCATTTCGGCGAGGAAGCCTTTGCGCGATTGGTCGACAATATCCTTGTGCCAGCAGGCCTGGATAAACGCGACGCGCTCGCCGTGATGGTTTTTGCTTTTGCTGTCGATTGCGGTGGGTTGCATGTTCTGACTCCTGTTTAAGAAAAAAACAGGGCGTTATGAATCGAATGGGATTTAAGGGTACGCATGCGCAAACAGGCGCGCGGCCCTTAGGTGCCAATCCCGTTCTCTCTTCATCCGGACTATGACCGTCGGCCCCGGGATCACACCGGGTCTGCTGACCTTGTCGCCGTCCTGCCTGAGCAGTTCGAGGCGCCAAGCGCTCGCGGGCTATGCACATTGCGTGCAATTACCGCCGGTGGGGAATTGCACCCCGCCCTGAGAACGTTGCCACCAGAACCCTGGCGGCGCAGAGTTTTTAACATGGTTTTTCAAAAACTGCACGGTTGCCGTCTCGATAACTTATATCGGTTTGTTTGGTTGGTATTCGATTGAATGTAATCGGGGCTTGATATTCCGTGGCTTTGCCCGCAGTAATCACACACAAAAGGACTTATCCATTCCGTTAGAGGCCCCCTTGATGACCGTGATCGACCTGCGCAGCGACACCGTGACCCAACCCACCCCCGGCATGCTCGACGCGATGGCCAGCGCCGTCAGTGGCGACGATGTCTACGGTGAAGACCCCAGCGTCAACCGCCTGGAGGCCGAACTGGCCCAGCGCCTGGGCTTTGCCGCGGCGCTGTTCGTACCCACCGGCACCATGAGCAACCTGCTGGCGTTGATGGCTCACTGTGAGCGCGGCGAGGAATACATCGTCGGCCAGCAGGCCCACACCTACAAATACGAAGGCGGCGGCGCGGCGGTGCTGGGGTCGATCCAGCCGCAGCCCCTGGAAGTCCAAGCTGATGGCTCCCTTGATCTGAACCAGGTGCTTGAAGCCATCAAGCCCGACGACTTCCACTTCGCCCGCACACGCCTGCTGGCACTGGAAAACACCATGCAGGGCAAAGTGCTGCCGCTGGATTACCTGGCCAAGGCCCGTGCATTTACCCACGAGCATGGCCTGGCCCTGCACCTGGATGGCGCGCGCCTCTACAACGCGGCGGTCAAACTGGGGGTGGATGCGCGAGAAATCGCCCAGCATTTCGATTCGGTGTCGGTGTGCCTGTCCAAGGGCCTCGGCGCGCCGGTCGGCTCGGTGTTGTGCGGCTGCGCGGCACTGATCGCCAAGGCACGGCGACTGCGCAAGATGGTCGGCGGCGGCATGCGCCAGGCCGGCTCCCTGGCGGCGGCGGGGCTGTATGCCCTTGACCACCAGGTACAGCGCCTGGCTGACGACCATGCCAACGCCCAATGGCTGGGCGATGAGTTACGCAAGGCCGGCTACAGCGTCGAGCCGGTGCAGACCAATATGGTGTATGTGCAGGTAGGCGATCAGGCGCAGGCGCTGAAGGCCTTTGCGGCTGAGCGTGGGGTCAAGTTGAGCGCTGCGCCGCGCCTGCGCATGGTCACCCATCTGGATGTGAGCCGGGCGCAGATCGAGCAAGTGCTGCAGACATTCGTCGCGTTTTCGCAGAAATGACAGTGCAGGCCGTCTAATTGACTGTTTCTATCACATAAACACGCTGTACCACCGGCAAAGGGCCGATATAATGCGGCCCTTTGCCGTCGCTCCGTCTGATGATGTTGCGCACTGGCCTTTGGCCGCAGCCTCCGTGGAAGAACCTAATGAAAAGCGCAGAAATCCGTGAAGCCTTCCTTCGCTTCTTCGAAGAGCAAGGTCACACCCGTGTAGCCTCAAGCTCCTTGATCCCAGGCAATGACCCAACCCTGCTGTTCACTAACGCGGGGATGAACCAGTTCAAGGACTGCTTCCTGGGCCAGGAAAAGCGCGCCTACACCCGCGCCACCAGCAGCCAGAAGTGCGTACGCGCCGGCGGCAAGAACAGCGACCTGGAAAACGTCGGCTATACCGCCCGTCACCACACCTTTTTCGAGATGCTGGGTAACTTCAGCTTCGGCGACTATTTCAAGAAAGACGCGATCACCTTCGCCTGGACCTTCCTCACCGGCGTGCTGAAGCTGCCCAAGGAAAAACTCTGGGTCACCGTGTACGCGACGGACGACGAAGCGTATGACATCTGGACCCAGCAAATCGGTGTACCTGCCGAACGCATGATCCGTATCGGCGACAACAAAGGCGCGCCTTACGCCTCCGATAACTTCTGGACCATGGGCGATACCGGCCCTTGCGGCCCGTGCACCGAGATTTTCTACGATCACGGCGCCGATATCTGGGGCGGTCCGCCTGGCTCGCCAGAAGAAGACGGCGACCGTTACATCGAGATCTGGAACAACGTGTTCATGCAGTTCAACCGCACCGCCGACGGTGTGTTGCATCCGCTGCCGGCACCGTCGGTGGACACCGGTATGGGCCTGGAGCGGATCAGTGCGGTGATGCAGCACGTTCACTCCAACTACGAAATCGACCTGTTCACCAACCTGCTGAGCGCTTCGGCGGCGGCCATTGGCTGCGCCAATGAAGGCCAGTCTTCGCTCAAGGTGGTGTCGGACCACATCCGTTCCTGCGGTTTCCTGATTGCCGACGGCGTGCTGCCGTCCAACGAAGGCCGTGGCTACGTGCTGCGTCGCATCATCCGTCGCGCGTGCCGTCACGGTAACAAGCTGGGCGCTACCGGCAGCTTCTTCTACAAGATCGTGGCCGCGCTGGTTGCCGAGATGGGCGATGCCTTCCCGGAACTCAAGCAACAGCAAAGCAACATCGAGCGGGTGCTCAAGGCTGAAGAAGAGCAATTCTCCAAGACCCTGGAGCACGGCCTGAAGATTCTCGAACAGGACCTGGCTGAGCTCAAAGGCACCGTGGTGCCGGGTGATGTCGTGTTCAAGCTGTACGACACCTATGGTTTCCCGATGGACCTGACCGCCGACATCGCCCGCGAGCGTGAGTTGACCGTCGACGAAGCCGGTTTTGAGCGTGAAATGGAAGCCCAGCGCGTGCGTGCGCGTTCCGCCAGCTCCTTTGGCCTGGACTACAACACCCTGGTCAAGGTCGACGTACCGACCGAGTTCACCGGCTACAAGTCCACTGCGGGCTCGGCCAAGATCGTCGCCATCTATAAAGACGGCAAGTCGGTCGACGTATTGAGCGAAGGCGAAGAGGCGGTTGTGGTGCTGGACCAGACGCCGTTCTATGCCGAGTCGGGTGGCCAGATTGGCGATTGCGGTTTCCTGAGCTCGACATCCGGTCGTTTTGACGTGCGCGACACCACCAAGACCGGCGGCGCGTTCCTGCATCACGGTGTGCTGGTGCTGGGCAACTTGACCGTGGGCGCGCCGGTAGACACCCAGGTCGATGCCGACGTGCGGCATGCCACGGCGTTGAATCACTCGGCCACTCACTTGCTGCATGCCGCGTTGCGCCAGGTACTGGGCGAGCACGTGCAGCAAAAAGGTTCGTTGGTGGACAGCCAGCGCCTGCGCTTTGACTTCAGCCACTTTGAAGCGATCAAGCCTGAGCAGATCAAGGCACTGGAAGACATCGTCAACGCCGAGATTCGCAAGAACACCCCGGTTGAAACCGAAGAAACCGATATCGAGACCGCCAGGAACAAAGGCGCCATGGCGCTGTTTGGCGAGAAGTACGGCGACGAAGTCCGCGTGCTGAGCATGGGCGGCAGCTTCTCGGTAGAACTCTGTGGTGGTATCCACGCCAACCGTACCGGCGATATCGGCCTGCTGAAGATCATCAGCGAAGGCGGTGTGGCCTCGGGTGTGCGTCGTATTGAAGCGGTGACCGGTGCTGCGGCCCTGGCTTACCTCAATGCAGCCGAAGAACAACTCAAGGAAGCGGCCGGCCTGGTCAAGGGCAGCCGTGACAATCTGATCGACAAACTGTCTGCCGTGCTGGAGCGTAACCGTGCGCTGGAAAAACAGCTGGAGCAGTTGCAGGCCAAGGCGGCAAGCGCTGCGGGCGATGATCTGTCAGCCTCGGCGGTTGACGTCAAGGATGTAAAAGTTCTGGCGGCGCGCCTGGATGGTCAGGACGGCAAGGCGTTGTTGGCCTTGGTCGATCAGTTGAAGAACAAGCTCGGCCGCGCAGTGATCCTGCTCGGCAGTGTCCATGAGGATAAGGTCGTTCTGGTTGCTGGTGTAACCAAGGACCTGACTGGCCAACTCAAAGCCGGTGATTTGATGAAGCAAGCCGCTGCGACAGTGGGCGGCAAGGGCGGTGGTCGTCCGGACATGGCGCAAGGCGGTGGTGTCGATGCCGCAGCTCTGGACGCGGCGCTGGCCTTGACCGTGCCATTTGTCGAGGCAGGTATTTAAGGCACTGTTAACCGGCCCGTGGTCTAGTCACGGGCTTGTTCAGTGCGGGTGGATTGATATTAGGCGCCCCTTTACGGGCTGAGGCGGCTTGGAAATGGCTTTGATCGTACAGAAATTTGGAGGCACCTCGGTCGGTTCTGTCGAAAGAATCGAGCAGGTCGCCGACAAGGTTAAGAAGTTCCGCGATGCCGGTGATGACCTGGTAGTGGTGCTGTCGGCCATGAGTGGCGAGACCAATCGCCTGATCGATCTGGCCAAGGCCATCAGTGGTGATCAACAGCCGCTGCCGCGTGAGCTGGATGTGATCGTCTCCACGGGCGAGCAGGTGACCATTGCGCTGTTGGCCATGGCGCTGAACAAGCGTGGCGTGCCAGCGGTGTCCTACACGGGTAGCCAAGTGCGCATTCTTACAGACAGCGCACATACCAAGGCGCGGATCCTGCAAATTGATGATCAGAAAATTCGTACTGATCTGAAAGCAGGGCGCGTGGTAGTTGTAGCGGGTTTCCAGGGCGTGGATGAACACGGCAACATCACCACGCTCGGTCGTGGCGGTTCGGACACCACCGGTGTGGCCCTGGCAGCAGCGCTCAAGGCTGACGAATGCCAGATCTATACCGATGTGGATGGCGTCTACACCACTGACCCACGCGTCGTGCCAGTGGCCCAGCGCCTGGACAAGATCACCTTTGAAGAAATGCTGGAAATGGCCAGCCTTGGTTCCAAGGTGTTGCAGATTCGCGCGGTGGAGTTCGCCGGCAAGTACAACGTTCCGCTGCGCGTATTGCACAGCTTCAAGGAGGGTCCGGGCACCCTCATTACTATTGATGAAGAGGAATCCATGGAACAGCCGATCATTTCCGGCATCGCTTTCAATCGCGATGAAGCCAAGCTGACGATCCGTGGCGTGCCAGACACCCCGGGCGTGGCTTTCAAGATTCTGGGCCCTGTCAGCGATGCGAATGTTGAAGTCGACATGATCGTGCAGAACGTTTCGCACGATAACACCACCGATTTCACCTTCACTGTGCACCGCAACGAATACGATGCGGCATTGAAAATCCTGCAGAACACGGCGAGCGAGATTGGCGCCCGTGAAGTGGTCGGCGATACCAAGATTGCCAAGGTGTCGATCGTAGGGGTGGGCATGCGCTCCCATGCTGGCGTTGCCAGCCGTATGTTCGGGGCCCTTGCCAAGGAAGGTATCAACATCCAGATGATTTCCACCTCGGAAATCAAAGTCTCGGTAGTGCTCGAAGAGAAGTACCTGGAACTGGCTGTACGCGCGCTGCATACCGCTTTTGAGCTGGATGCTCCGGCCCGACAGGGCGAGTGATGCGTTGCCAGGAAGGCGCGGTTTACCGCGCCTTTCATTTTTTTGTGGGGTACATGGTCTTTTGCATGGGCTCGACAATACTTAGCGAGTAGGGCTACGACCTTTTGGTTGTAGGTTGAATGCTTTTTTTTTGCAGACTGTTGTTCCTGAACTGAAATGCGTGAGGTGAAAGGTATGCTGATTCTGACTCGTCGTTGCGCAGAAAGCCTGATTATCGGTGATGGCGAAATCACCGTGACCGTGCTCGGCGTCAAAGGTAATCAAGTACGTATTGGGGTTAATGCTCCGAAAGAGGTGGCGGTCCACCGCGAGGAAATCTACCTGCGGATCAAGAAAGAGAAGGACGAAGAACCAAGCCTTTAATTTTTATCGTTTTTTATGTTTGCAAACGGGGAGGAACGTGGTTAATATACGCCCCGTGTTGCGGAGAGCTGGCCGAGTGGCCGAAGGCGCTCCCCTGCTAAGGGAGTACACCTCAAAAGGGTGTCGGGGGTTCGAATCCCCCGTTCTCCGCCATTATTTGCTTAGTACGTTGCAATCTGGTTTTTTCGGTAAGTTGTTGAAAATACTCGAAAAAATAGCTTTACATAGAGATTGAACGGCCTATAATGCGCGGCAACAAATGCACTCGTAGCTCAGCTGGATAGAGTACTCGGCTACGAACCGAGCGGTCACAGGTTCGAATCCTGTCGAGTGCACCATTTAAGAGTTAGTTGCAGCGATGCAGGTAGCTTGGCTTCAACCAGTTGTGATCTGGTCTAAAAACACAATCTGCACTCGTAGCTCAGCTGGATAGAGTACTCGGCTACGAACCGAGCGGTCACAGGTTCGAATCCTGTCGAGTGCACCATACAAACAAAAAGCCCGCCTAGTGCGGGCTTTTTGCCGTCTGGGGTTTGTGTAGCTTTTATCCGGTGTTCTCCTTTTTCTCCCTCCTCATGTGTTTTCCCTCGCGCCTGCGTCGTCGCAGTTCATAGATGCAGCCAATACTGAGCTTTAGCGTGCAAGCGCTTGTTCTTTCCAGTTTTTTAACGTTTAAAACGTCCGGGCGGTGTATCATGCGCCCGTCAGCCCCGCCGGGGCTTGTGGAATACCTCCATGGACTTACCCAGTAGTTACTCAGTACCCCGTTTTACCAATCATGAATTGACTGATTGATCCTTCCGGCGTGCCCCGCTGCTGGGAGTGGAGTTCGCCTATGACCGAAGTAGAAGTAAAGAAAACACAAGAAAGCCTGCAGGATCGTCTGGCTCAAGTTATCGAGCTGCTGCAGCGCCAGCGCGTGGTCGAAGACCTCACGCACCGCCAGGAAGGTCCGAACCACGACCGCGTCGAAAACCTGGTTCACCGGCAAAACCTCGTCGAGTTGCAACGCAAGCTCGATGACCTGCACTCCGCCGACGTTGCCTATATTCTTGAAGCCTTGCCGCTGGATGATCGACTGACCCTGTGGCAGTTGGTCAAGGCTGATCGCGACGGTGACATCCTGCTGGAAGTGTCGGACTCGGTGCGTGAGACGCTCATCGCCGACATGGATGACCACGAACTCCTGGCTGCCGCCAAGGAGATGGATGCGGACGAACTGGCTGACCTGGCCCCTGAGCTGCCCCGTGATGTCGTTCATGAGTTGATGGAGGCGCTCGATACGCAACAGCGTGAGCGTGTGCGTTCTGCGCTGTCGTACGACGAGGACCAGGTCGGCGCCCTGATGGACTTCGAGATGGTCACCATCCGCGAAGACGTCAGCCTTGAAGTGGTGTTGCGTTACCTGCGCCGTCTCAAAGAATTGCCCGGCCACACTGACAAACTGTTTGTGGTCGACTATGAGGGGATCCTCAAGGGCGTTTTGCCGATCAAGCGCCTATTGGTCAATGATCCGGAGAAGAAAGTTGCTGACCTGATGGCCAGCGATACCGTGAGTTTCCATCCGGACGAAGATGCCTACGACGCGGCCCAGGCATTCGAGCGTTACGACTTGATCTCGGCGCCGGTGGTGGATAAGAACGGTAAGTTGATCGGTCGTCTGACCATCGATGAAATCGTTGACTTGATCCGTGAGGAAAGTGAAACCGAAGTCCTCAACATGGCGGGTTTGCGTGAAGAGGAAGATATTTTTGCGTCGGTGTGGCGTTCACTGCATAACCGCTGGGCCTGGCTGGCTATCAATCTGATTACCGCGTTTATCGCTTCTCGCGTGATCGGGTTGTTTGAAGGCTCCATCGAGAAACTGGTGGCCTTGGCGGCGTTGATGCCGATTGTGGCGGGCATTGGCGGTAACTCCGGGAACCAGACCATCACCATGATCGTGCGCGCCATGGCGCTGGACCAGGTCAGTACCGCCAATTCCTCACGGCTGCTGCGCAAGGAACTGGCGGTAGGCCTCATAAACGGATTGGTGTGGGGCGGCGTGATTGGCGTGGTGGCCTACTTGCTCTACGGTAGTTGGTCCCTGGGCGTGGTCATGACTGCAGCCATGACCCTTAACCTGTTGCTGGCGGCCTTGATGGGGGTGTTGATCCCTATGACCTTGGCGCGTCTAGGTCGCGATCCCGCCATGGGGGCCAGTGTGATGATCACGGCCATGACTGACAGTGGTGGCTTCTTCATCTTCCTGGGCCTGGCAACGATCTTCCTGCTCTGACCCTTCCAGCGGGGGCAAACCTGCCCTCGCTTTGCTTCTTATTCCCAAATGCCAGGCAAAAAAAAGCCAGCACATGGCTGGCTTCGGCTTTCAGGTGTCAATCAATTGGCTTCTGCGGCCGCCTCCACGTCATGCGCGATAAGCGAGACGAGAGCATTTTGCTGGCGGTGGGAGAGCTGACGAAAACGCTGCAGCAGTTCGCGTTCGTGCAGTGACAGCTCGGGGCTGTCCAGGCGCATGCTCAACTCTTCACCCAAGGCACCTTCCTGAATAAGGCTTTGTTCCAGGCGTGCGATGATTTCGGAGTTCATGCTGCGGTGATGATTGCGAGCCACCTCGGCAATGCGTTCCCGCATTCCGTCTGGCAGACGTACGACGAATTTGTCAGCCGTACGGCTGGAATAAATTGCCTGTTTCAATGGGCGCATATATTTAACCGGTTAGTTCAGGGGAGCGGTTTCTGGAATTGGCCGCAAGATGAGTGTTAAGACAAGGCTCACGACCAAAGTTCAACCCGAATTGCAAAGAGGCCGCATCATGCCTCAGATTTGACATTTCATTGGCGTCAATTCTGTGACAAATATTGAACCGCCTACAGGCTTTATGCCAGCACTGATTTGCGTTTTTGCGGACTGGTTGGAAAAAATCCCGCGAGTGCAGCGAAGCTCGTCAATCTTCGCCCAAGCCTGCACGGCATCCGGGTTGAAGGGCGCCCGTCCTATAGCGATATGGCCTTTTGCCCTCAAGCTTAAGGTTAGTAGCTGTTCGCCTATTTACGAGTGTCAGGCGACATAAGGTAGGGGAGGGAGATGGGGAAGGGGGTTAGCGCAGGAGCGGATCGAATTTGATTCGGCGACCCTTGATGAGTGTCAGTACCAGTAGGCTGCCCAGCACGGCGCTGGCGACGAAGGCTAGGGTTTGAGTTTGTTGTGACGTAGCTCCCAGGCCTAGCGCAACAGATAGGAGCGTCAGGCACAGAAACAACCAGGCAGATTTCGACATGAATAGTGTTCTCAGAAAACCCAATGCTCGGCCGCTGGCGCTGATTGTGTATCTTGGGTCAGGCGGATGGGAGACTGGGGGTTTGCAGTCATCAGTGCCAACTGAGGGCGCTGTTGCAGATGGTGGGGAATGGCTTGGCTGATTTGCGCGCCGTCTTCAGTACTGGTCGGCTGAAAATGAAACGTCACCACCGTAGCCAGTGCCACAGCGTTCAGTGCTAGTAGAAGGGCGCTGTTCATCATCATAGTCTCCACGGTGCCTGGAACGATTGGTTTTGTGTTTATGACTTTGCAGATGTCGTGCCAATCTATTATTCCAATAAAAACAACGAGTTAAGTTTGTTTTTTGAGGGCGCTGGGTTGCAGTTTGCAATGATGGCATATTGGCGCAGTGCAATTTGCACGATGACGGTGAAGGTCTTGGCATGCTGGATGAGGTGATGAACGTACGCGCAAGGATTGGCCTACAGTCAAAATGCCAACGGACGACATGACAAAACCAGCCTCGGCCGTTAAGATGCACGCCGTCTGTCGCTAGCCCTTCAGGGTAAGTGTGGCATTTGTCCCAGTAGCTCAATTGGATAGAGCATCCCCCTCCTAAGGGGAAGGTTGGCCGTTCGAACCGGCCCTGGGACACCATCTCTGTAAAGCTTTCCCCTCCTGGTATTCGCCGGTCTCAACAACAGTCATCCTCGTTCCTCGCCTGTGCGGGATCCAGCCGCGCTTCTTTCGGTTGAGATCCAGATGCATTTGTGTGGGTGGGAATAATTCACGTCCCTAGGTTGTGCGCTGCTTCTATATAGAAGAGGCGGTGGGGCACCCTGGTTTTTATAGGCGAGTAAGTGTTTCGCTTTTTTTAAGATAAGGGGGTTGACGTTCATGGTGAACC
>NZ_LYSO01000064.1:0-33369 GCF_001728935.1 Pseudomonas sp. AP42 | reverse complement strand
GTACCCTGTCCAACTGTGTTGACTGTCAGGCCGTCTTCGCAGGCAAGCCAGCTCCCACATTTGGATTGCGGTGCCTCAGGGAGATAGGCGTCGGCTGTCAGGCCGTCACGGGAGCAAGCTCCCTCGCCACAGGTTCAGCGTCGCACCAAAATTGTGTAGATACCTATGCTGCCATGAATTGAAAGGATCAGATCCTGAACTGGCCCACCAACTGCCCCAGGCGCTGGCCCAGGTCGGCCAGGCTGCGAGACGTCTGAGCGCCCAACTGGGTTTCGTCCGCCACGCTGTCTACCGCTACGGCAATCTGATGCACGCTGCGGTTGATCTCTTCTGCCACGGCGGTCTGCTCTTCGGCGGCGCTGGCGATCTGGGCGTTCATTGAGTTGATGGTGCCAATCAGCTGCGCCATGGTGTCCAGGGACGCACCGGCTTGGTTGGCCTGGGCCGAGGTGCCGTCGCCAGCATCGCTGGAGCGGCGCATCGCGTCCACGGCCGCCTCGGTGCCCTTTTGCAGGCGGTCGATCATGCCCTGGATTTCCTGGGTGCTGGTTTGGGTGCGGCTGGCCAGCGCACGCACTTCGTCGGCGACCACGGCAAAGCCACGCCCGGCCTCCCCGGCCCGTGCGGCTTCGATGGCAGCGTTGAGCGCCAACAGGTTGGTTTGTTCGGCGATGGAGCGGATCACGCCGAGCACGCTGACGATAGACGACACATCCTGCTGCAGGCTGTCCAAGGACACGCCGCTGCTGCGGATGTCGTTCACCAGCGCATGGATCTGCGCGATGCTGCCGTCCACTACACGCTTGGCTGCCTGGCCTTCGGCGTCGGTCTGCTGCGCAGCAACGGCGGCGCCCTGGGCACTGCGCGCCACTTCGTGGGCGGCCGAGGACATCTGGTTGATCGCGGTGGCCACCTGGTCGGTCTCGTGGCGCTGGCGTTCCATGGCCTGCTCGGAGCGCTGGGCCTGGTCGGACACCTGGCTCACCAACCCGGTGAGCTGAGCGGTCATGTCAGTGATCTGGCGCACCAGGCCGTGGATTTTATCGACAAAGCGGTTGAACGCACCGGCCAGGTCGCCGAGTTCATCCTGGCTGGTGATGGCCAGGCGGCGGGTCAGGTCGCCTTCACCCGCCGCGATGTCATCGAGGTTGGCTTTCATCAGGTGCAGCGGACGCAAGATGGTATTGGCTAGCAACATGCCCACGGCGGCGATCACCAGCAACACCACCACGGCCACACCGAGGATGCTCAGCAGCACGCCTTGCATGCGTGTCTCGACTTTAGCCTGCACCACTGCCACTTGGGCGTCGATGCCATCGAGGTTCACCGAGGTGCCGATCGCCATGTCCCACTTGGGCAGGTACTCGGTATAGCCGAGCTTGGGCACCAGCTCGGTCTGGCCGGGCTGGGTCGAGCTGTATTGCAGGTAGTGGGTGCCGTCCTTGCCGACCTTGACCAGGTCGCGGTTGACGTAGACGCCGTTAGGGTCGCGGTTGTCCTTGAAGCTTTTGCCTACGCCGTCCGGGCTGTTGCCCTTGAACAGGCGGATGGTCTCGGAGTCGTAGCCGAAGAAATAGCCGTCTTTGCCGTAGCTGGTATTGGACAACAATTTGACCACCTGCGCCCGCGCCGCACTGTCGCCGGGGGCTGCCGCGTCGTAGAGCGGCTTGATGGTGGTCATGGCCACCTCGACATAACCTTGCAGGGTGGCCTTGGCGTCGTTGAGCAGGCGCTGGCGGGTTTCATCCACTTCGTTGCGGGCCTGGCCCTGCAGAATCCACACGGTGGTCAGGCTGATGACCACGGCAAACACCAACACCGGCACGACAGCAAGGGCCAGGACTTTGGCCTTCAAACTCAGACGCATGGCTTTTCTCTCTTGTTAGTGGCGACTTGAGAGGTTAACGGCCATGTGAGCGATTTCTGTAGGAGCGAGCTTGCTCGCGAAGAACCTGAGAGCACTGCGGGGTGCCAGGTTGCCCGCGTTATCGTTGACGCTTTTCGCGAGCAAGCTCGCTCCTACAGGAACCTCGTCAGAGCGTCATCGCGGCCAGCCAGCCGAACGCCAGCAGCGGCAGGTTGTAGTGCAGGAAGGTCGGCACCACGGTGTCCCAGATGTGGTGGTGCTGGCCGTCGATATTCAGGCCGGAGGTGGGCCCGAGGGTAGAGTCCGAGGCGGGCGAACCGGCGTCGCCCAAGGCACCGGCGGTACCGACGATGCACACGATGGCCAACGGGCTGAAGCCCAACTGCACACACAGCGGCACGAAAATCGCCGCGAGGATCGGCACCGTGGAAAACGACGAGCCGATGCCCATGGTCACCAACAACCCCACCAGCAGCATCAACAACGCCCCGACGCCCCGGCTATGGCCGATGAACGCTGCCGAGGCTTGCACCAGCGAGTTCACGTCACCGGTGGCCTTGAGCACTTCGGCAAAGCCTGAGGACGCGATCATGATGAAGCCGATCATCGCCATCATCTTCATGCCTTCGGTGAACAGGTCATCGGTGTCGCGCCAGCGCACGATGCCCGACACCGAGAAGATCAGGAACCCGGCCAGGGCGCCGATGATCATCGAGTCCAACCACAGCTGGATGATGAACGCCGAGGCAATTGCCAGGCCGGCCACCAGCAGGGTCAGCGGGTTGTACTGCACCGCCACTTGCTCGACACGTTCGATTTTCTTCAGGTCGTACACACGCTTTTTGCGGTAGCTGATCAGCACCGCCACCAGCAGGCCGACCACCATGCCCAGCGCCGGCAGGCCCATGGCGTGGGTGACGTTGACCCCACTGATATCCACCCCGCTCTTGGCGACGTTGGCCAGCAGGATTTGATTGAGGAATATATTGCCAAAGCCTACCGGCAGAAACATGTACGGGGTGATCAGGCCGAAGGTCATCACGCAGGCGATCAGGCGACGGTCCAGTTGCAGCTTGGTCAGTACGTACAGCAGCGGCGGTACCAGCAGCGGAATAAAAGCAATGTGGATCGGCAAGATGTTCTGCGAGGCAATCGCCACCACCCACAACAGGCCGATCAGCAGCCATTTGACGTGGTTGCCACCGCTGGCGTCCTGGCGGTCCACCAGCAGCAAGGCTTTGTCCGCCAGGGCATGGGCCAGCCCGGACTTGGCAATCGCCACGGCGAAAGCCCCGAGCAATGCGTAAGACAAAGCCACGGTTGCGCCGCCGCCCAGCCCGCCGTTGAAGGCCTTGAGCGTGGCCTCGATACCCAGGCCACCGGTCAAGCCGCCCACCAGGGCGCCGACGATAATGGCGATGACCACGTGCACGCGGGACAGGCTGAGTACCAGCATGGTGCCGACCGCGGCGATGACTGCGTTAATCATGGTTACCTCAAGCAGAAACAAAAAAGACAGGCATGCCCGCGCGCGGCCCATGGGAACAGCTGCCGGCGTGCAGGCTTGAAAGAGGTCTTATTAGAGGGCGCGCACTTTGCAGGAGCTGGGCTGCCATGTCAAAAACTGTGGTGAGTGAACGCTCTCTCAACAGATAAAGAATTGCAGGCGCCCGCCGATAAGCTGTCTCTAACGTGCTTTCAGGTAAGGATGTCCCGATGTCGCTCAGGCAGCTCTCCATTCAATGGAAAATCACCCTGCTGGCGGGCCTGTGCCTGCTGGGGATCGTGACCCTGCTGGTGGGTCTGTCGCTGTATCGCATGGCGCAGAGCTCGCAGCAGGTCAAGGCGTCCAGCATGCAGATGCTCGACGAAGCCGCCCAGTCGCGCATCGAAGCCCAAGGCGAAGTGCAGGCGCTGGGCATTCGCCAGCAGTTCATGGATGCCTACCAATACGGCCACGGTTTTTCCCGCCAGGTGCTGTTTTTGCGCGAGCAGGCCGAAAAGCGCTTTCTCGATGCCTTCGACACCCGTGAAGACCTGACCCGCCAGGTCAAGGCCGCCCTGCAGGCCAACCCTGACCTGCTCGGCCTGTCCCTGGTGTTCGAAGCCAATGCGCTGGACGGCAAGGACGAACTGTTCGCCAACCAGGCGGAACTGGGCAGCAATGACAAAGGCCGTTTCGCCCTGTACTGGTCGCAACCGACGCCGGGGAAAATCACCTCGATGGCGCTGCCCGAGAGCGACATGGCCGACACCTCCATCGGCCCCAGCGGCGAAAAGGCCAACGCCTGGTTCACTTGCCCACGCACGACCCTCAAACCCTGCGTGATCGAACCTTACTTTTATGTGATCGACGGCCAGAACGTGCTGATGACCAGCATCGTGTTTCCGCTGATGGTCAACGGCAAAGTCATCGCCTCGCTGTCGGTGGACATCAACCTCAACAGCTTGCAGGCGGTCAGCCAGCAGGCCAGCGGGAAACTGTACGACGGCCAGACCCAGGTCAGCATCCTCAGCGCCACTGGCTTATTGGCCGGCTACAGCCCCGACGCCAGCAAACTCAGCCAACGCCTGGAGCAGGTCGACCCGGCCAACGGCGCGCAGTTGATCAGCGCCCTGGCGAGCAGTACCCAGACCCGCAGCCTGCGCACCGACCATCAACTCAAGGTACTGGCGCCTTTTGCACCGATTCCCGGCGGTAAGGCCTGGGGCGTATTGCTGGATGTACCGGAACAAGTCCTGGTCGCCCCCGCCGAAGCGCTGAAAAACCAGCTGGACGCCGACAACGCCAAAGGCACCTTGCTGGAACTGGGCCTGGGCCTGCTAGCCGCCGTGGTCGGCTTGATCCTGGTGTGGCTGATGGCGCGCAGCGTGACCCGGCCAATCCTTGGCGTGGCGCACATGCTTGAAGATATCGCCAGCGGCGAAGGCGACCTGACCCGGCGCCTGGCCTATGCCAAACAGGATGAACTGGGCCAATTGGCCGGCTGGTTCAACCGTTTTCTCGACAAGCTGCAGCCGATCATTGCCGAGGTCAAACGCTCGGTGCAGGATGCCCGCGGCACCGCCGACCAGTCCGCAGCCATTGCCACGCAAACCAGCGCCGGCATGGAGCAGCAGTACCGCCAGGTGGATCAGGTGGCCACCGCGTCCCACGAAATGAGCGCCACCGCCCAGGACGTGGCCCGCAGCGCCGCCCAAGCGGCCCAAGCCGCACGGGATGCCGACCAGGCGACTCGCCAAGGCTTGACCGTTATCGACCGCACCACCGTCAACATTGGCGAGCTCGCCGCCGACATGAGCACTGCCATGGCCCAGGTAGAAGGCTTGGCCGCCAACAGCGAACAGATCGGCTCGGTGCTTGAAGTGATTCGCGGCATCGCCGAGCAGACCAACCTGTTGGCGCTCAACGCCGCCATCGAAGCCGCTCGCGCCGGTGAGGCCGGCCGCGGTTTTGCCGTGGTCGCCGACGAAGTGCGCAACCTGGCACGGCGCACCCAGGAATCGGTGGAAGAAACCCGCCTGGTGATCGAACAATTGCAAACCGGTACCAGCGACGTGGTCGGTTCCATGGGCAACAGCTATCGCCAGGCCCAGGGCAGCGTCGAGCAGGTCGGCCAGGCCGTCACCGCCTTGCGCCAGATTGGCGATGCGGTCACGGTGATCAGCGACATGAACCTGCAAATCGCCAGCGCCGCCGAAGAGCAAAGCGCCGTGGCCGAAGAGATCAACAGCAACGTGGCGACCATTCGCGATGTGACCGAGTCGTTGTCGGAGCAGGCCAATGAATCGGCGCGGGTCAGCCAGGCGTTGAACAGCCTGGCGAATCAGCAGCAGGGGTTGATGGATCAGTTCAGGGTCTGAATGTAGCAAGGCTTTTCTGTGGGAGCCGGGCTTGCCCGCGATGCAGACACCTCGGTATGTCAGGCAAACCGAGTCGATGCTATCGCAGGCAAGCCAGCTCCCACATTTTGAACTTTGGGGTGTGAATGTCAGCGGCGTGGCAACTCGATCAATACCTTGAGCCCACCCAGCTCACTCTCCTGCAGTTGCAACACCCCGCCCCACACCTCAACGATGTCGCGCACGATCCCCAAACCCAGGCCATGGCCAACCCTCTGTTCATCCAGGCGTGCGCCACGGCTGAACACTTGGTCGCGCTGGGCCTCGGGAATGCCGGGGCCGTCATCTTCCACCGCCAGTTGGTAACCGTGGGGCGTCTCGCTGACGCTCAGACGTACCTCGGCGTCTGCCCATTTACAGGCGTTGTCCAACAGATTGCCCAGCAGTTCCAGCAGGTCTTCACGGTCCCAGGGCAGTTGCAGGCCCGGCGCCACCTGGTAGCTGAGGTCCAGGTGTTCGCCGTGGATCATGCGCAGGGTGGCCAGTAAACCGGGCAGCTCTTGTTCACAGTCAAACAACGCGCCCGGCAAGGCATCGCCGGCCAGGCGTGCACGGTTGAGTTCACGGTTGAGGCGTTGCTGCACTTGCTCCAGTTGTTCGCGCAGCAACTGGCTCAACTGCGGATGATCCTTGAGGGCTTCACTGGAAGCGGCGCTCAACAACACCGCCAGCGGGGTTTTAAGCGCATGGCCCAGGTTGCCGAGAGCGTTGCGGGAGCGCTTGAGGCTGTCTTCGGTGTGCGCCAGCAGGTGGTTGATCTGCGCCACCAGGGGCTCCAGCTCAAGCGGCACCTGGGTGTCGAGTTGCGAACGCTGGCCTTGTTGCAATTGGGCGATCTGGTTACGTGCGGTTTCCAGCGGGCGCAAGGCACGGCGCACGGTGACCCGTTGCAGGATCAGCACCAGCAGCAGCGCCGCCAGCCCCATCACTAGGCCGACCTGACGCATCAGGCGAAAGCTCTCGCGCACGGGCGTGTAGTCCTGAGCCACGCTGATGGAAATCGACTGGCCAAAGCGCTTGTAGTCCGAGCGCAGCACCAACAGTTGCTGGCCTTCGGGCCCCAGTTGCAGGTTGCCTTTGAGCCCCGCCGTGGGGAGCCGGGGCAATTCCTGGTCCCACAGTGAACGGGAGCGCCAATGCACATCGGCAAAGTCGATACGAAAGTAATGCCCGGAAAATGGCCGTTGGTACGCCGGCGACAGGCGTTGCTCATCCAACTGCACGCCGTTGGGCCCACGCACCAGCGCCACCAGCAGATTTTCGCTGTCGTTGCGCAAGCCCGCTTCAAGGTAGCGCTGCAAACCCGCCTCGAACAACCACAGGCTGGTTTGCGCCAGCACCACGCCGACAATCACCATCACGCTGATCAACCCCAGGCTCAGGCGCCGCTGGATTGACCTCATGCCGGGGTGGCGCCGAAACGGTAGCCCTGGCCGCGCCGCGTCTCGATCACGCTGCGGCCCAATTTGCGCCGCAGGTGGTTGACGTGCACCTCCAGCACATTGGAGTCGCGCTCGGTCTCGCCGTCATACAAGTGTTCGGCCAGGTGGCTTTTGGACAGGATCTGTTCGGGATGCAGCATGAAATAGCGCAACAAGCGAAACTCGGCAGCCGTCAGTTGGATCTCGGCGCCGTCGCGTAGCACGCACTGGCGCCCTTCATCCAAATGCAGGCCGGCGGCTTGGAGGGTGGGCTGGTTCGTCTGGCCGTGGGAGCGGCGCAGCAGCGACTGGATGCGCAGGTACAACTCTTCGGGGTGAAAGGGTTTGCTCAGGTAATCATCGGCGCCGGCCTTGAGCCCTTCGATACGCTCGGCCCAGGAATCGCGGGCGGTGAGAATCAGCACCGGGATGGCCAACGCGGCGGCGCGCCATTGGGCCAGCACTTCAAGCCCGGGCAAACCGGGCAGGCCAAGGTCGAGGATGATCAAATCATAGGGTTCGCTGCGCCCTTGATACACGGCGTCGCGGCCATCGGCCAGCCAGTCGACCGCATAACCCTGGCGCTGCAGGCCGGCCATCAGTTCGTCGGCCAGGGGGACGTTGTCTTCCACCAGGAGCAGGCGCATCAATCTTCCTCATCTTTGATCAGGTTACCGTTGGTGGCGTCCAGCTTGATCTCGCGCACCACGCCCTCGGTGGTCACCAGTTCCACTTCATAGGCATATTGCCCGTGTTTCTTTTCCAGTTCGGCTTCCAGCAGCCGCGAGCCGGGGTATCGCGCCATGGCCTGCTGCAACAGCTGTTCCAATGGCAGGATCACGCCTTGCTGGCGCAGGGCCAGGGCTTCGTCCTGGTTGAGGTCGCGGGCCGCCAGGCTGGAACAAAACACCATGAGCACCAGCGCCACGCGACTGCCGACGCGTAAATTTACCTTCATTACGTATCCTGATGATTCTTGAGAACCTGCCCGGTGAGCGCGTTCAATTCAACATCCCATTCAATGCCGTTGGTATCTCGTAGCTCGACTTCATAGACGTACTTGCCGTATTCCTCATCCAGGTCGGTGTCCAGCAGCGTCGAACCAGGGTGAAGGGCCAGGGCCGTGGCGTCCAATTGATCGAAAGCGACAATAGTAACAGTGGCCGGCACGATCAATGGCTTGTCGGGGTCCACGGCGGCGGCCGAGGTCGCCGTAACGAGGATGATAGCGGCGGCGCCCAGGGCAGTGAGGCGCTTCATGATAAGTCTCCGTTACATGATGTTTTCCTACGCCGGCCACGTTACGCGCTGCAACTTAACTGAAACTGAATTGCCACCATGGCAATTGCGGTTAAGCCATTTTTCCCACGGCCTGCGAGATTTCCTATACTGCCCCGCTCGCCTCAACAGAGACCGGTATGACCGCCATCCATATCAAGTTCCCGGCCTTGACCCTCAAGGCCGGCAAACGCGCCTTCACCCGCATCCGCGAGCAGGGCCTTACGCCTGCCGACGTCGGCATCCTTCCCGGTGCGGCGGGCGGCCCCAAGGCTCTGGGTATCCAAGGGCTCGACCTGGCGCTGTTCGGTGACTGGTTACGCCGTGCGCCGCGCGAGCGTGCGCTGATCGGCGCGTCCATCGGCTCCTGGCGGTTCGCCAGCGCCTGCCTGCCCGACCCGGTGCAAGGCTTGCTCGACCTGGGCCGCCTGTACAACGAGCAGCGCTTTGCCAAAGGCGTGACCATGGCGCAAGTCAGCCAGAGCTGCCAGCGCATGCTCGACGACCTGCTGGCCGGGCGCGATGCGCGGGTGCTGGACAACCCCGACTATCGGTTGAACATCATGGTGGTCAAGAGCCACGGCTTGCTCGCCGATGACCACCGTGGGCGGCTGGGGCTGGGCCTGTCGTCGGTGATTGCCGATAACCTGCGGGGCCGCGCACGGCTGTCGCGGCATTTTGAGCGGCTGATCATCCACGACCCGCGCCAGGCGCCCCCGGTACACCCCCTGAAGGATTTCCCCTCGCGCTTCCTCACCCTGGACGTGGGTAACCTGCGCCAGGCGTTGCTCGCGTCCGGCTCGATCCCCATGGTGATGCAAGGCGTGCGCGACCTGCCCGGGGCCGGAGCCGGCACCTACCGCGACGGCGGCCTGCTGGATTACCACCTCGACCTGCCTTACCACGGCGATGACATCGTGCTGTACCCGCACTTTACCGACCGGGTCATCCCCGGCTGGTTCGACAAGGGCCTGCCCTGGCGACGCAGCAACCAGCAAGGCTTGCAGGATGTGTTACTGCTGGCGCCGTCCAGGGATTACCTGGCCCGTCTACCCCATGGCAAGCTGCCAGACCGCAGCGACTTCAAGCGCTTTATGGGCGATGATCCAGGCCGCAACAAATATTGGCAAACCGCCATGAGCGAGAGCCAGCGGCTGGGGGATGAGTTTTTGGCATTGGCGGACAACGGCAAGCTCGGCGACCGTTTGCTGGCCCTTTGACCGCATGGGCGGTATGCGCAGAGGTTGATCAAACTGTTAAACTCGCCGCCTGCCAGACACCTGACCGAGCTGAAAACACTGTGGAAATCTTCAAAGAGTTTACCTTCGAATCCGCCCACCGCCTGCCCCACGTACCGGAAGGCCACAAATGTGGGCGCCTGCATGGGCATTCATTCAAGGTGGCCATCCACCTGAGCGGCGACCTGGATCCCCATACTGGCTGGATTCGCGACTTCTCGGAGATCAAGGCGATTTTCAAGCCGCTGTATGAACGCCTCGACCACAACTACCTCAACGACATCCCCGGCTTGGAAAACCCCACCAGCGAAGTGCTGGCCAAGTGGATCTGGACGGAGTTGAAACCTCTGCTGCCGGAACTCAGTGCGATCCGTATCCACGAGACGTGCACCAGTGGCTGCATTTATCGCGGTGAGTAAGAACCACCTGCGGGTGGTTTTTTTCGAAGCGCCGGCGGGCTGATCCATTTGGGAAACCCACACAGACGCTGTTCGACTGAGCCGGTTTGGCTCACCGCTGCACTGCTTTTGCGCTGATTGGGAGGGGGCGGCCTTATAAAGGGCTTACTCCGTCAGCGCATACCTGCCTACACCTGCGTTGGCACGCGGGATGCAAGCGACCTGGGTCACCACTCAGGGAGCAGCCCCCATGACGCAGCAAGACCCCGGCAACGACTACCCTCTCAGCGAAGTCCCCTTGCATGCGCGCAAGGGTCTGGCCTCTACGGCCATGGTGTTGCTGGGGTTCACCTTTTTTACCGCGACCATGTTTGCCGGCGGCAAGCTGGGGGTGGCGTTCAGCTTCATCGACATGCTCGGCGTCGTGGCCCTGGGTAACCTGTTGTTGGGTATCTACGCCGCAGGCTTGGGTTACATCGCGTTCAAGAGCGGCTTGAACTCGGTGCTGATGGGGCGTTTCTGCTTTGGCGAAGTGGGCAGCAAGCTCAGTGACTTGATCCTCGGTTTTACCCAGATCGGCTGGTATGCCTGGGGCACGGCCACTGCGGCCGTAGTATTGGGCAAGTATTTCCAGTTGAGCCCGGGCAGTGTGCTGGGGCTGATGCTGGTGTTTGGCTTATTGTTCTGCGCCACCGCCTACGTGGGGTATCGCGGGTTGGAAATTTTGTCCTACATCGCCGTGCCGGCCATGGGCATCCTGTTGCTGCTGTCGATGTGGGTCGCCACCGTGAAAGTCGGCGGGCTGGAGGGGCTGCTGGCAGTGGTGCCCAGCGCTGAACTGGACTTGTCCACCGCCATCACCCTGGTGTTCGGGACCTTTGTCAGCGGTGCAACCCAGGCCACCAATTGGACACGGTTTTCGCGCTCGGCCAAGGTTGCGGTGCTGGCCAGCCTGATCGGCTTTTTTGTCGGCAACGGCTTGATGGTGTTGATCGGGGCCTATGGCGCAATCGTCTATCAGCAACCGGATGTGGTGGAGGTCTTGCTGCTGCAAGGTTTCGCCACGGCAGCGATGGCGATGTTGCTGCTCAATATCTGGAGCACCCAGGACAACACCATCTACAACTTCGCCGTCGCCGGTTGTAACCTGCTGCGCACCCAACGGCGCAAGAGCGTGACCCTGGCCGGCGCGGTGATCGGTACCCTGCTCGCCTTGTTCGGCATGTACGACCTGCTGGTGCCGTACCTGATCCTGCTGGGCACGGTCATCCCGCCGATTGGGGGCGTGATCATGGCGGACTTCTTCTATCGTTATCGCGGCCAATACCCACGCTTGGCGCAGGCTCGCCTACCGGCGTTCAATTGGCCCGGCCTGATTGCGTATGGAGTCGGCACCGTGCTGGCGTTCAACTCGCCGTGGGTCGCGCCGTTGGTGGGAATTTTTGCCGCGTCGCTGACCTATGTGCTGCTCAGCGCCATACTACGCGCCATGACCGCCTGGACATCGGTATCGCCCTGAGGATCTGGCGGCTGTCTGCCTGATTGTTTTTAGCCAAGAGGAACTTGAGCATGCACATCATTAATGCCCGCCTGCGCAACTGTGAAGGCCTGCATGATCTGCACCTGGAACACGGCCTGATCGCCAGCATCACTGCGCAAACCGGGGTGCCGGCGCTGATGGCCGGCGACTTGGACGCCGCCGGCAACCTGGTGATACCGCCCTTCGTCGAACCCCACATCCATCTTGACGCCACGCTCACCGCCGGCGAACCGCGCTGGAACATGAGCGGTACGCTGTTTGAAGGCATCGAATGCTGGGGCGAACGCAAGGCCACCATTACCCAGGAAGACACCAAGGCCCGGGCCAAAAAAACCATACAGGCCCTCGCCGCCCATGGCATCCAGCATGTGCGCACCCATGTCGACGTCACCGACCCAGACCTCACCGCACTCAAGGCCATGCTGGAGGTACGTGAAGAGAGCACCCACCTGATCGACCTGCAAATCGTCGCCTTCCCCCAGGAGGGCATCGAGTCATTCCGCAACGGGCGCGAGTTGATGGAAGAAGCCATTCGCCTGGGTGCCGATGTGATCGGTGGCATCCCCCACTTCGAATACACCCGCGACCAAGGCGTGAGTTCGGTGAAGTTCCTCATGGACTTGGCCGAACGCACCGGCTGCCTGGTGGACGTGCACTGTGACGAAACCGACGACCCCCACTCACGCTTTCTCGAAGTCCTCGCCGAAGAAGCCCGCAGCCGCGACATGGGTGCCCGCGTGACCGCCAGCCATACGACCGCCATGGGCTCCTACGACAATGCTTACTGCGCCAAGCTGTTTCGCCTGCTGGGGCATTCCGGTATCAGCTTTGTCTCGTGCCCCACCGAAAGCATCCACCTGCAAGGCCGCTTCGACAACTTCCCGAAACGCCGCGGCGTCACCCGCGTCAACGAACTGCTTGAGGCCGGGATGAACGTGTGTTTCGGCCAGGACTCCATCGTCGATCCTTGGTACCCGCTGGGTAACGGCAACATTTTGCGAGTGCTGGAGGCTGGCCTGCACATCTGCCATATGCTCGGTTATCGCAATTTGCAAAACGCCCTGGACCTGGTCACCGACAACAGCGCCACGGCCATGGCCCTGGGCAACCGCTATGGGCTGCAAGCAGGCCGCCCGGCCAACCTGTTGATCTTGTCGGCCGACAGCGACTATGAAGTCATACGTAGCCAGGGCCTGCCGTTGTACTCGATCCGCAACGGCAAGGTACTGATGAAACGGCAACCGGCCCAGGTGGAGTTTTTAGACGACTGAGTCGATGTCCAGCGTTTGAGCCCGTGCCCGTTCGTCGTGGGACGGCGGCGGGATGCTGGCGAATTGGGCTGGCTCACGATTCTCGCGGTGGCTGAACCAACGTTTGAGGCTCGATTGCAGATGTGCAGAAGGGGCATGGCTGCCGTAGACATCGTGGGCTTGCAGGCGACGCCAGCGCAGGCTTGCCAAGCGCTCGCGGCTGGTGTGCAAACGGTCGATCTCTGCGTTCAAGGCATCGGTGGGTTCATGGCTACGATCATTGGCCGGGCGCCGCAGAGCCAGTTCACGCCGCTTGGCCCGCAGTTGCTCGCGCATGTCTTCAAAGGCCCGGTCGAGTAGCTCGAACTCCCGCTGGGTCACCAGCGGGCCCTCACTCTCCAAGGTGTGTTGCCAGCGGCGCAACGTCGCCCAGGCCGCGGGGATATAGCTGGTGGTCATGAAGTGCTGGTCGGCTTGGAACAGCTGCCTCAGCAGATTATCGCGGTCGGGCATATCGCCCTGCAGTTGCAATGCGCGGTTGCACCCGGCCTCTTGGAGCGATTCACAGCCCGGCTTCCATAACACCGAGGAATGGCTGCCATCGGCGAGTGTGATCGGCATGAAGTGATATTGCTCACCATGATGTCGATAGGGGTTGCCGCCCACGCGCACCAACCCAGCGGCGAACAGCAGGCCACCAGGTGCGGGGTTGCTGAATAGCGTGATGGCTCCGGGAATGCAGAGTTTAGCAGTGGTGTTCATCCAGGGCGCCGGGACACTGGGGACGGGGTCGTTGTGGTTGACGATGCGGTGGTGGATCAGGGTTGAGGCACCGGCGGTGAATTCGGCGTCGGCGGCGCGGGGGGCGCCGTAGGTGTAGAGCAGGATGTTGTAGTGGGCGTCCGGGGCTCGGCGCAGTCCTTCGGCCAACAGCAAGGCAATGGCGCCGCCGAGGCTGTGACCGCAAATTACGATGCGCTGGCCTGTGTGAAATCGTGCAAGGTATCCGAGTACGAACTGATGCATGGCCTGAAACGCTTGGTAAAACCCATGATGAACTTTTCCGACGCCCTCCACAAAATGGGTTTGGTGAGCATCTGCATCCCGCAACACGTCGGCACCACTAGCAGTGCCACGCACGGCGATGAGAACAATCTCCTCGTGATGACAGATGAATGCTTGAGTATCTGTACCAGACTCAACATCGTTAAAAAAATGCACTCGCTCCGGATGCTCAGCCCCACCAGAGGCGTCGTTCTGCTCGTACAATTCGGGATCAAAAGGCAAAATTTCAAAGCGACTGGAATAGGCCACCTCTTCGTACACTGGATAGAAACGCTGTACTTGCTCTGAGTCGAACCTCCATGCTTCCCTGAAACAAGACAGGTATTCGACAAATAAATTTCCGATACTTGGATCTAGGGGAAAGCTGATTTTATCCTCAGACGCCGTCGGAGGATCTTGACCAAACTCGCAATAACTTAACGTAGCCATTAGCGCCAGTTGGTACAAATTCAATGCACAAAACTGATCATGCGTAGAAATGACTGGCCTTAAAGCTCGCAGAGGACGTACCTCCAATACCGTGAATTTCTTTGGAAAGAGCACCAATCCCTTGAGTGAGGACTCGGGAGGTCCAAAGCCCAAATCCGCCATCATTTTTAGCGCATGCCGAACTGGGCGATGAGTCTGTGACGAGACCGGAGGTAAGTGAGCACTGTGACGAACCAATTCACTCACCTCAACCCGATAAAATCGATCTGCATTCTGTTGCGCGGGATTATTCTCGACACGCCTTGCATCGTTATTAATAAAGAGAGTTTTCTCAGCACGCACTTGAAGTTCAGTAATAGGCAGCGCGTAGTCAGCGCGTTCCATAAGCGCTTGATAGGGGCTTTCCACTCCGCTATAACGCTCTTCCATCATAAGAATTACTGGACCGCAAAAAAAATTCTCAATTCGGGCGAAGCCATCTGCGTTTAATCGACCTTTGTATTGCTGACCCGCACTATCGTTAATGGTGTAAGCCAATCCACCATAACCTTTTCCGCTTCCGGTCTCGTCAACCAAGCAAAAGGTCAACCAATCCGTGTTCAACAAACAAGCCGGCATCCTATCGCTGAAGAACTGTTGCTTCCATGCATCCTGCTCCATGACTTTCTCCTTTATTAATCACAGGTCGGATAAATACCGCATAAGCGCCCATCTGGCATTTTGAAGGCCTTAAAGTCAGAAACGTTGCCGCGACAAAACGCAAATATGTCCTCCTGGCTTTCTCCTCTGCAACGCTTCCAGCCACCGGCAACCTTTACCCAGTTGTCCCCCACTGCAGGTTGTTCTTCCTCCGTTAACGCCAACACCATTCTCACCGTCTTCCCGGGCAAACCATTACGAGACACATACCCACCCGCCCGGGCCTTCGTAGGTTGTCCACCGGGACTCAGCGAATTACATCGAAGCACCTTAATGAGGGCATGTTGAGGACCAATGGTACGGAACAACCATTGGCATTGTCCTGGGAGATCTTGAACCCGAGTATCGGCCATCAAAGACATTTCCGTCTCCCAACTATCTCGGATATAAACAGCGGCGTAATCCCGTCCGACGTCCGACCAACGCTCCCCCCACTTTGCGTTAATCGCAAACACAAGTTTACGTAACATCAGCGAGCAGCCTTCCACTCGCTCTGTCAGTGGCACCTCGAAACTCACTCTATTCGCTACGGGCTTGCTGGCAGCCTTGAATATTTTGAGATCCGGTCGCTTGCCATGTCTTCGAGGCAACTTGCACGTTTCACCCGGCGCGGGGGTGTAGGAAGCATCGCCCACAAGGCCGAAATGCGCCGGCAAATCCACCTCCAACGTAAAACGCTCCACCGCCCTTCCCGTACATCCCGAAAGCCCCGCACCCGCCACAACCAGCAACACCCACCCCATCCATCTATTCACCACTCCCTACCTCCCTGTGCCACTGTGCCACCACTCGAAAAAAATGCTCCCCAGGCGCCTCGCCTGCCCTCGGTTGCCAGTGAGTAACACTGCTACCGGTCGCCTCTGCCAAACGACGTACCACCAGAAATTCGAGCTGCTCCGGCTCACGCCATTGCCAGGTGCGCGCTTGTTCCAGTACCTGAGCCAGCCAAATCCTCGGGTCTTGGAATTCGACCAATGCCGCCAGGTCTTCGCTGTACTCCGCCAGCAGGTAGCGCAGGATATTGGCGTGCAGGATGGCGTCGGCCTGTGGGTTGGGTGTGTCGAGCCACGGCGGGTGTTCAGGCGCCGGGTAGTCGCCCGGTGCAGGGTTTTCGTGATGGCACCAACGGCCTTCATGCCAATAGCACACGCTGATCAGTGGCCCGAGGTAGACCGGCCAGTGTTCCTCGGCCAGATGGGCCAAGGCACGGGCCAGGGTGCGGTTGTCGTGAAAGCGATAAAGCGCCTGCTGGCCTTCTGGCCCCAGGAGTAATCGCTCACGCCAATGACGCGCCATACCCGCCAGGTCGCTAGCAGCCAGGCTGGCGAGCCAACCCCAGTTCGACTCGGGGTGTAGCAGCAAGTCGGCCAATGCAGGCTCATTCAGTTGCTCCAGTAGCAGTACGACCGGGCCTGAATTCGCCAACTGCGCCGCAGCGGTCTCGCTGTAGAGGCTGCAATAGTGCGATGGGGCACGATCTGCCAGCAGGGATTGGCGAGCCTCGTGATTACCCTCCAGCATCAGGCACAGTTGGCGTCCACTCTGCTGTTGTTGGGCCATCCAGCAATGGGGCAAGCTGTCCATCAGGCCGCCCTCCCCGCGATATTGCACAAGCCTTCGCGGCAGCGTTCGCACAGGGGACAAAAGTCCGCGCCCAGTTGCTTGGCCAAATCCATGATGACGCCTTGCGCTGCAGAGATTTGCGCGCCAGCAACCGATGGTGGGCTCACCGAACGGCCTGCAGACGGCGAACCGCCCAAGGTGATGGGCCGGCTGCTGGAAATACTGCCGGCTTGCATCACCAGGTGTTCGCCGCCCGCCTTCAAGCTCAATTGTGCACCAGCCTCTATCACCAGGCTGCCACCGGCCTTGAGATGAACCTGCTGCCCGGCTTCGATCACCAGGCTTTGGCCAACGCGAGTCAGGCTATCACCCTCTACCTCCAGGCGACTGTCATGCCCCACCCGTTGCTCCAGGTCACGCTGGGCGCGCAGGTAAATGAGCTCTTCGCCGCATCGGTCTTCAAGGTACAACTCATTGGCGCCCCCGCCGCCCGGCGAACTGCGGCTGCGCAGAACGCAGCGTGTCTTGTGCTGCGGCAAAGGGTACGCCGGCAGGTGCGATGCATTGGGCAGGCAACCGGTGACAAGGGGTTGGTCCGGGTCGCCCTCCAGAAAGCTCACCAGCACTTCCATGCCGACCCGTGGAATGACCATGGCGCCAAACCCATCACCCGCCCAACCGGACGCCACGCGCAGCCAACAACTGCTGGTCTCACCGCCCTTTTCCGCGCGATCCCAGTGAAAGCACACCTTTACACGACCATAGGCATCGCAGTGCACGTCCTCGCCGGCAGGCCCGGTTACCGTCGCGGTCTGGCTGCCACTGATCGTTGGCTTGGGGTGCTTGAGGGCAGGTCGATGCACTGCGCGCCAGGGAGTTGCGGTGAACCGGTTGCGATAGCCTTGGAACCCATTGGCATCAACGATCGACTCCTCCAACACCTGCGGCTGGTAACCCTCATGACGCACCGAAGTCAGCAGCCATAAGTCGTTGCAGGCTGGGTCCGGGTGATCACACAGCTCAAGAAAGTGACCACTGCACAACGCCGGTTGATCGCTCTTGCCCAGTACCCGATGGCGATCACGCTGGTGACGTTCCAGGCTACGTCGCGCCAGTTGTGCACCGCGTGCATGGCCATTAAAACCGGCAGGATAGCCATAGTCCTCCAAAGGATCCGCCGGCCCGCTACCGGCCTGGGCATGCAGGCGAAACGAAGGGTGCTCAAAGTCATAATCACGACGTACTGTGCGCCGGCTGCGCGTTATTAGGCGCCGGTCGAAACGCTGGACAACCGGGGCCCCAAGCGATGGATCAGCCGAGGAACAATAACGCTGCACCGGCAACCGGCGAAATACCGTCTGGTCATCGCCAAACACCAGCAGATGACTCTCCGCGCTGTGGCGAAAGTGGTAGTGAATACCCTCCTCTTCACACAGCCGCTGGATGAAATGCAGGTCGGACTCCCTGTACTGCACGCAAAACGTGCGCGGCGGATACACCACCGGCCCCAACTCAAACGCGTAGGCGTCGGCAAAGATACCGTTGTGTTCGAGGACCGCGGCAATGATCTGCGGTACGCTGCGCTGCTGAAAAACCCGCTGGTCGCAACGATGGGCAAGGGATGCCAGGCGTGGTGCGAGCGTCAGGTGATAAAGGGTGAGCCGCGTACCGGGATCATCCCGACCGATGGCGTAGATTTGCCCGTGCAGGCCCTGATCCGCTTCATCGAAGTCCAGATAGGCGGGTAGATGGAGCAACGCCTCCAGGTCAAGGGAAGGATCTTCGCTGACTAACTGCACCTGTATAAAGTAAGGCTGATCGAGGGCTTCGCTGCCTTTGAACGCCACTACCTGAAATTCTGTATTTATGCTTGAAAGGACTAATTTGAAACGCGACGAAACAAACCCGTTAACCATCCTTTGTTACCCGCCATCAACTTTCTCTTGAACGACTCTCTCTCGCCCTAATACCCATTCGGATTGCGAAAAAAAGCACCTGAACACGCCTAAGCTTAGCGACCCCAGGCACTTTTCGGTCCTTTTTGAATAAAACAGAAGTTTCGTACAGCGAAGATGGAAGTATCTTTTACAGAATTTATACAGCCAAAAAAAATCTTCCAACGGCATGAAGAAAATTCTGACTACGGTTTGTCTCTTCATAACTAAGCTTTAAGGAAACGACTGACACTTATTTAATGCGACAGTCGTTTCCGCGGTTCAGCTTTTTAGTCGCACTGTCCCAGGAATGGATATGTGCCCGGTCCAACTGTGTTGACTGCCAGGCCGCCTTCGCGAGCAAGCCCGCTCCCACAGTTTGATCGTGGGGTATCAGGTAGATATGCATCGGCTGGCAGGCCGTCTTCGCAGGCAAGCCAGCTCCCACATTTGGATCGCGGGGCGTCAGGCCTCCCCCACAGCAATGCCCCCTCTTACCCCGGGAACATGGCAATCCCCCACTGATATCGCCCCCGCGTCTCTACCTAGCGGGACTGCGGCGTATTACAACGCCAAGTCTGTGGAAAGTGAGCTGGAAGGTGGTAATCCGCCGCAAGAAACCTGGGGTTCAGCCACTCCCACAGGGATTACACACCTTCCAGCTCCCCTCCTACAGGCTCGATCATTTCTACGTGGTCATCGGTGACCAAAGCGTTCCGTGTTTGTAAAAAAATTGCCTCGCCCCCCGTAACACCAAGGGAACCCGGCTCGCTCGAGAGGGCCTGATGTGCAAGGATGTCGCGCCGGACATCGTTCGTTGAACGCCAAACCAAGGATTTTTCATGACTGCCATTTCCACCCCTGCCCCCGTGGTTCCTGGGCGGCTGGAACAGATGTCGACCCGCATCGCTTTTTTTATCGCAGGTTTTGGTATCGCGGCCTGGGCGCCGTTGGTGCCGTACGCCAAGGCGCGTGCGGACCTGAATGAAGGCACCCTTGGGCTGCTGTTATTGTGCCTGGGTGTGGGGTCGATCATCGCAATGCCGGCGGCGGGCGCGCTGGCCTCGCGCTATGGCTGCCGACGGGTGCTGACCGCAGGGACGCTGATGATCTGCATGGCCCTGCCGATGCTGGCCACCGTCAGTTCGATCCCGTTGTTGATTGCTGGGTTATTCCTGTTTGGCGCGGGCTTGGGCACTGTGGACTCCACCGTCAACTTGCAAGCGGTGATCGTTGAGCGCGCCAGTGGCAAAACCATGATGTCGGGCTTCCATGGCTTGTTCAGCCTGGGGGGCATTGTCGGCGCCGCGGGCGTTGCCGGGTTGCTGGGCCTGGGGCTGTCGCCATTGCAGGCAACCCTGGTGGTGGTGGTTATCACGCTGGCAGCGCTGTTCAAGGCTGCACCGCACTTGTTGCCTTATGGCAGTGAAAGCTCAGGGCCGGCATTTGCAGTGCCCCATGGGGTGGTGTTGTTTATCGGTTGCCTGTGTTTCATCGTCTTTTTGGCTGAAGGCGCCGTACTGGATTGGAGTGCTGTGTTTTTGAGCGCCGAGCGCGGCCTGGATGAGGCTTACGCCGGCCTGGGCTACGCGGCATTTGCCTTGACCATGACCGCTGGACGCCTGACCGGCGATGCCATTGTTCGACGCCTGGGGCCCACACGGGTGATTGTGATCGGTGGCGCGCTGGCCTGTGCCGGCTTGCTCCTCGCAACCCTATTGCCAGCGTGGGAAACGGCGCTGCTCGGGTATGCGCTGGTGGGTGCCGGGTGTTCGAATATCGTGCCGGTGCTGTATAGCGCCGTGGGTAAGCAAACAGTGATGCCGGAACATATTGCGGTGCCAGCCATCACCACACTGGGTTATGCCGGCATTCTCGCCGGCCCTGCCATGATTGGCTTTATCGCCCATGGCAGCAGCTTGAGTACTGCCTTCATCCTGATCGCGGTATTGCTGGCGGCAGTGGCCATCAGTGGCAAAATCCTCAAGGTATAGCTCGCTTTTCAGCGTGCCTTGCGAGCGGCGTCCTGCTCATGCCACCGTTCAAGGCTTTTGTTGCTCAGCCACCCCTCTTTGTGAGGTGGGCCAAATAGTCGAGTGACATTTGCACGCTCCAATGAGGGCAACAAGCCTGGGCGTTCAATAATGTTCTTGGCGGTGTAGACGCAGAGTTCGCTGTATTTGGGCTGGGGCATGCCCGTGGACGTATCCAGCACGGGCGCGCCCTGTTGATCAACCTCGTACGGGTCCTGCATGACCTCCCTGAGCCTGGCGATTTCAACGTACTGATGCTGTTCAAACAGGTAGGTTCGATCCATGGTCTCGTCTCTCAACAGCGCAAACTGGCTTTGCAGTGCCTCCACCACCTGCGCATTGCCTTGCGCATGAAACGGGTCTTGACTGAACACATTCGCCGAGCTGTTCCCCGGCAAAGCCTGGGCAGCCGTATTGAGGCTATCGCGCGTGATATCGCCGTCACGGCTGAAGATCGCGTCACTCAAGCGCGGGCGCTTGAGCATTTCCCCCACGACCTGAATCACGTCATCCAGCGCCTCGCTTTCCCCCATAGGATGAGCGGCGATCCGCTGCAAAGACAGCCAGGTCAGGCGCCCATCATTCAGGAACGAGTGCAGCGAGGCGAAGGATTTTTCCAGCGCTTTAGCCAACTGGCTATCCGTTGACGTTGCACTCGGCAGGGCACCACTGGACCGCTCAATGGATAAGTTCTGCAAGTCTCGATGACGCAGAGCAGACAAGGGTGCACGAAAAAGACGCGGTTTGAGCGGGCCTTCCAGCGGGGACGTGGAAGAGCTTTCATGCCAGGTTTCAGCGGTGGCCGGTGGTGGCTTGGTTGGTTGTAAGGCCGGCCTGTCGGGGGGGAGAGGCCGGGAAGGTAGTACACCCTCGATTGTCATGGGTTTTCTCCAACTCTGTTCAGATGCATATCCGCTGGGTTGACGTTACCTTGATGGGCAAAATCAACGACTGGACTCCACTCAGGCAGGCACCTCATGTGTGGTTGGATGAACTCGACAGTTCCGAGTGGACGATAAATACCCATGACAATATGTAAACCGTGCTCAGCCACGGCTAATCCAGTTTGCGCCTGCGCCACCAACTGGTCAGGCAGTTGATCAAGCCGGTGTCGTTCAACGAATCAGTACCCTGCCCCTTAACCTGTGGGTCTGCCAGCATGCCTCGGGAAAAATCGTCCGACACAGGCGCTTGGAATTTAAGCTGGCCGGCATAAGCTTTCATGCGCCGCGCCTGTGCCTCATATTCCGTCGACGCAAAAGGGAAACTGCACGAGGGTGCGCGGTCCTGGGAGACTGGCAGACTTTCAGGTTGGGTATTACGCAGGAGTTTGATGGGCCCGGTTGGGCGAGAATTAAACGAGGTTGAAGGCATATTTTTCCCTCATTCAGAATCTGAAAAGCGACGGCGCGAGTCGCAACCGCAAGTACCACTTATGTGGCAATTGGGCGTGATTCGTTCCTTGAAACATATAGGACTGGCGCCGCCTCCGAGAGGCGACGCCTGAAGAAGGCTCAGCGGGACAACAGGTACAGGCCTGTACGGCTGATCTTCCCATCGTCATCTTTACTGGCGCGGTTATCCATCCGCTCAAGCACGTCACTGCGCTTGAGCATTTCCTGGGCCAACTGGATCAGGTGGTCCTTGGCCGCGTCGCCGGTGAGCTGCTTGCATGCCCACTTTTTCAAGTCGCAGATTTTAAGGCTTGAGCCCCCGCTACCGTCCTTCAACTCGTCAAAATGCTCAAGCAGTTCACCGGCCAGCTCTTTGTCAGTCTTGTACTTGAAGTAGTTTTCCCCTTGGATCACCGCATTCAGGCTGTGCCGGTCGACCAGGCCATCCAAAGCGCCCGTGGAACCGTGCCGATCCAGCGCGGCCATCAGTTCCGGACGTCGTAGCAACTCATTGGCCAGGCGAATGTTCTCGTTCATGACCGGGTTGGGCGACCACCCTCTTTTTGCCATCGCAAGAATGCTGTCAACGCTGATAGAGCCAGGGTTCTTCGGGTCTCTGAAGGCATTGAAGCTGTCACGCAACTGCTGCGCCAACTCTTCTCGACTCTTGAGAGAATACGGCGCGTCTGGCCTGCCGGGGGCGGGCGGATACGGCCGACATGCGGTGGGATCCGGTCGTGGTGGTGGGTTGCACTCACTAGGGTTCGGCCTGGGTGGCGGGTTGCTGCAACCTGGGTTCGGCCGTGGCGGCGGATGCCCACAACCAGGATGCATGGGTGGCCGATGCCCAGAAAACCAGTGACTGATCCAGTGCTTGAGTTGGCTCAGGAAGTTCTGCATGTCCGGGGGGCTGTGGTGATGCCCAAGCACATCTGCCGCGGTGGTTGGCGCCTGGTGATGACTGAATACAGGCCCGGCCTTGTTGTCCCCGGTTTGAAAATTCACATGGGCAGCCTGCTGACCATTGAAGGAAGGCGTTGCGGGCGCCTGGCGGGTGTTTTTGATCTCGGCCTTGGTATTGGCCGGTGAGAGGTCAGGCGTTGATGACGCAGAGACGGGTGCATCCGACATCGATACCGACATACGTTTCTCCATGACAGTGGGCGATTTTCAGCTTGTCGCTCCAACGTAATGTCGAAGCCCATTAGCTTTCCCATGTGTGGTTTTGCGTCGGAATCAGTTCCTGAGCCAGCAATAATCTGTGCGGGGGCGACGTAGGAAACTGAGGGTGGCCTGCCGGTTATGAGTGAGCAGAGCGCCTGACCCAGGCAAAAAAAATCGCAACCCTGGAGTTGCGACCTTTCCTACCGACAACAGATCAGAACCCCACGCTCGCCTGTACGAAAAACGTGCGAGGCTCACCCAGGTACAACCCGGCATTGTTGTCGCTGGAGCGCGTGTAATGCTGCTGGTCGAAGACGTTTTTCACACCCACCCCCAGCTTCAGGTTCGACAGTTGCGCGCCAAAGTCATAGCCACTGCGCACGTTGACCGAGACATATCCTGGGATATCACCGTATTGGCCATCCGCAGTGCCTTGGGTGATATAGGTGGTGCCGGTGCCTGGCGCACGTTGGCCGGACTGAGCATAGACGTCCAGATTGTGGGTCCAGTGGTTGACGTCGTAACGCAGGCCCAGGGTCGCCACTTGGCGGGAATACAGTGGCAGGTCACGGCCCTTGAACGGCACATCACCTTCGGAGGTGGCCTTGGTGTAGGTAAAGCCCGCGTTGGCGGTGAGGCCGTCGAGGCGCGGGTCGAGGTTGGACAGGTCGTAATGGGCCGATGCTTCAATACCGCTGTGCTTGGTGGCGCCGAGGTTGGTCCAGCCCACGTCATTACTGACGTATTGCAGTTCATCCGAGAAGTCGATGTAGAACAGCGTCACTTCGCCGCCCCAGACGCTGTCGTTGTAGCGCGTACCGACCTCGTAGGTCTTGGCCTTTTCCGGGTTCAGGCCGTTGGCCGTCTGGTCGCCGGTACCGCCCTGGCCCAATTGGAAATACTGCAGGCTGCCGAAGGAGGTTTCGTAGTTGGCGAACAATTTCCAAGCGTCAGACACGTGGTACATCACGCTCAGCGCCGGCAGCGGTTCGTTGTTGTGGACCTCGCGGCGTTTTTCCTCGGTACGCTTGCCATTCAGGGCCACGACCGGACGATCATGCCATTCGGTGCGGATGTCTTCGAAGCGAATGCCGGGGGTGATGGTCCATTTGCCGATATCGATTTTGTTATCGATATAGAAGGCGTTGGCTTCGGTCCCCCCCGTGCGGTCCTGGTATACGTGGCCGTCGCTCTGCCCGCCCGGCGTCGGCACGTTGTTGACCAGGTTCAGGCTGCTGGCCTCCTCGTGCATGCCTTCTTTGAGGTAGCGATAACCCACGCTGACTTCCTGGGTGCTGGGCCCCAGGTCGAACACATGGGACACACGCGGCTCGATGCCGAAGGTGTAGTAGGTGCGCGGGTAGGAGCTGAGGGTCTTGAGGTCGCGGTTGGCAATGGTGCTGCCACGGAAGCTGTCGGAATAGTAAGTCAGCACTTCGGCCTGGGTACGGTCGTCGATCTGGCGGATGTACTTGAAGGACACGTCCTTGCGGCGCCCGCTGAAGTTGTCCCAGTCACGCACCGACTGGTACGGGTTGGCGTCGAACTGCTGCTGGGTCAGGCCGCCGGGCATATCGGCGCTGGCATCGTAATAATGGAAGTTCAGCGAGAAATCGTCTTGATCAGTCGGCGCCCAGTGGGTCTTGAAAATCACGTCATCGATGTCGTTGCCGTTGTTGCTATTGCGGTAACCATTGCCGTTGACCCCAGAGTACAGCAGCGCGGCGCCGATGCCGTTGTCGGCCGTGCCGCCGATAAAGGCGTTCTCCACATGCTTCCAGCCACCGTGGGCAGACGTTTGCAGGGTGGTGCCGACTTCCCCGGAGAAGTCTTGCGGGATCGCGCGGGTCACGAAGTTGATCACGCCGCCAACGTTCTGTGGCCCATAACGCACCGAACCCGCGCCACGGACAACGTCGATACTTTCCAGGTTACCGGCGGAAACTGGCGCCATCGACAGTTGTGGCTGGCCGTAGGGAGCGAACGCCGCCGGTACGCCGTCAATCAGCACGGTGGAGCGCGGCGACAGGCGCGACGTCAGCCCGCGTACACCGACGTTGAGGGAAATATCACTGCCGCCGGTGCCGTTGGATTCCTGCACTTGTACGCCAGGCACACGGCGCAGCACATCACCCACGTTCATCGCGCCCTGCTCTACCATGGCTTCGCGGCGAATAACCGTGCGCGCACCGGGGTGGTTCTGCACCACTTCGGCATCGGCATCGGCGAGCCAGTCGCCCACCACTTTGATGTCGGTCACACCCAACACCAGCGGCGAGCCGGCTTCACCGGTGCCGTTGCTCAGCGGGCGCAAGGTCACGGAACCGGCGTCAATCTGATAATCCAGGCCACTGCCTTGCAGCAATTGGCGCAGGGCTTGTTCGGGCGAGAGGTTGCCATCCACCGCAGGGGCTTGCTTGCCGGCAACCATATCGGGGCTGAAGAACACTTGCAGCGAGGTCTGCTGGCCCAACTGGCTCAAAGCTGCGCCCAGGGGTTGGGCACGAATGTGGATGCCCTCGGCAGCCTGTGCAGTACAGATGACAACGGCCAGGGCCAAGGGCGCCCAGCGGGAAATTTTATTGTTGTGGAGGGCGAGTTTTTTCACGTCGAACCTAGTCCTGTGATCGCAAGCATGCGCGGCCGTTAATGCAAACCAGTTGCAGTTGCAGGAGAAGACGAAGAACTCGAAAAAAACCTGAATGTCAGCGTGAAATAATTTCCTGGCTACCGTCCGACAAGGTGCGCAAGGCGACCGGCAGGATGTGAGGCAAGGCCTTGAGCAAGGCGTCGGTGTCGTTGGATTTGAAGACGCTGGTCAGGCGCAGGTTACCCACCGCTGCCGTACTGACGCGCAGCGGTTGTTCGCGGTAGCGCGACACTTCCCGCGCCACCTCACTCAGGGTGGCGTTGTTGAACACCAGTTTACCGCTGCGCCACGCGGTCAGTTCTTCAGGGTTCACCGCGTAGGCCGCTGCCACTTCGCCTTGGGGGTCGACATGGGTGCCACGCCCGGCGGTGAGCGTGAGGATGTGATCGGACGCCTGGCCCTGCACCTTGACCGTGCCGGCTTCGACCGCCACGCGGGTCTGGTCCGCATCCAGGCGCACATCAAAGCGCGTGCCGGTAACGGTCACCTGCCCTGCCCCGGCGGCGACGACAAACGGGCGGCCGGCGTCATGCTGAACGCTGAACATCGCCTCGCCCTGCTTGAGCTCCACGCCCCGCTGGCCCTGTGCGTAGTGAACCGCGACCACGCTGCGGCTGTTGAGGTCCATCACTGAGCCGTCGGGCAAAGTCACCTGGCGATGCTCGCCCACCTGCGTACTGAATTCGGCATTGTAGGGCTTTGGCTCAAACACGCTGAACACACTCAAACCCACGGCAACGGCAACCACACTGGCGGCCACGGCATAACGCATCAGCGCACGCCGACCGGGGCGCTCGACCGGCGCGTCGCCCAGCGCCTGCAAGCGGGCCTTGGGCAGTAAATCCGTAGCGCTCCATAGCCCTTGCAGCACATCGATTTCGTACTGATGCGCGGGATGCGCCCCACGCCAGGCATCGAAACGTTGACGTTCCTGGGCGCTCAATGGGCCGTCTTGCAGGTGCACAAACCACTGCGCGGCCTCATCACGGACACGGTTATCCATCGTGGAAGATCCTGTTTCAAAGCCGGTCATGGCGCGCTCGCATCCAGACGATCACGCAGATGCCGCAGGGTGCGGATCATATACTTTTCCACCATGTTTTTAGACAGCCCCAGGCGTGTGGCGATTTCCTGCTGGGTGAGCCCTTCGATCTTCTGCCAGATGAAAATTCTGCGACAGTTGAGCGGCAACTCGGCCAGCGCCCGCTCGATGGCGTCGGCCAACTGGATCGCGTGCATGTAATGCTCCGGATCGCCGCTATGGGGTGTGCTGTGATCAAGCGCCTGCAGCGTCAACGCTTCGCGACGGTCTTCGCGGCGGTACGCGTCCACTGCAATATTGCGCGCGGTTTGATGCAGGTAGGCGCGCGGCTGCGCAACCTCGCAGGCAGCGGACTCAAGCACCCTCACGAAGGTGTCGTGCGCCAGGTCTTCGGCCTGCTGACGGTTTCTCAGGCGACGTGTCCAGGTGCCGATCAACTCTTCGTAGTGCTCGAAAAAGCCTGTTCTGCGGGGCGGCTGAGGAGTCATCACGGGAGCACTGGGAAGGCGGGGCGTGAATAGTAATGCTTCCTATTAAGCGGGGCAATTACTGCTCATCGCCCCCCGCTATTTGTTTGAAATGACCTCAGTCATGTATTGATGCAAATCGCGAAAGTCTTTAACGCTCCAGGCATGCGGCGCGATCTTTACGCCATTGTCTTGCAGCGTCTTGGGGATCAGGTTGCCATTGGGGCGAAGGATGACCGAGGAGACGATAACGCCCGGATAATCATGGAGTCGTTTCTTGAAGGCGGCGGTTGTCAGGTCGGGGGTTGGCGGATTACTTTTTTTAGCCAATGGCCCCGTGCCTTTGATATCGGGCCCATGGCACACAGCACAGCGCTGTAGATACAGCGTTTTACCATTGCTGTTATCGGCGAGGCATAGGGCTGTTTGAGTCAGTGATAAAACGGCCAAGACGCCGCTGACTAACAGTTTGATCAATCTGGTATCGGCCCACGCATGCATTCCATCGCTTCCTGTATTGCCCTTTGTTTTCAGCATCATACGATAAAGTCGCGCGTTTACCCGCGCTGGGCGTAAACGCCTGGGGGTGAACTTCCGCTCCCCGCCGCCAGTCAGCAAGAAGGACTCTCATAAAACGGTGGGTGGGCGATGCAGATTTCCTTGCGGCAACAAGTGGCCCTGGTCACCGGGGCCAGTTCCGGCATTGGCGCGGGTGCGGCCAAAGCCCTCGCCGCAGCAGGCGCGGCGGTGGTGCTCAACTACAACTCTCAGGCGGCACCGGCTGAGGCCCTTGCCGCGCAGATCAATGCCAACGGCGGCCAGGCGCTGGCGATTGGCGGCGATGTGTCCAAGGAGGCCGATGTCGAACGCCTGTTCGCGCAAACCCTCGACGCCTTCGGCCATCTGGATATTTTGGTGGCCAACTCCGGCCTGCAAAAAGACGCCAACCTGGTGGATATGAGCCTTGAGGATTGGAACACGGTGATTGGCGTCAACCTCACCGGGCAATTCCTGTGCGCGCGGGCCGCGGTGCGTATCTTCAATCGCCAGGGTATTCGCGAAGGTGTGTCACGGGCCGCCGGCAAAATCATCCATATGAGTTCGGTGCATCAAGTCATCCCCTGGGCCGGGCATGTGAATTACGCCGCGTCCAAGGGCGGCGTGGAAATGCTGATGCGCACCCTCGCCCAGGAAGTCAGCGAGCAACGTATTCGCATCAACGGCATCGCACCGGGGGCCATTCGTACGGCGATCAACCGTGCGGCCACCGAAGGCGCGGCAGAACAAGAGCTGCTTAAATTGATCCCCTATGGTCGTGTCGGTGACGTCGAAGACGTGGCTAATGCCGTGGTGTGGCTGGCCAGCGATGCCTCTGATTATGTGGTTGGCAGCACCTTGTTCATCGATGGCGGTATGAGCCTCTACCCGGAGTTCCGTGGCAATGGTTGATTTCAAGAACGAACCGCAAAGCGCCATTGATGCCCACGGGATCATCGGCGACATGCGCAGCGCGGCACTGGTGAATGACCGCGGCAGCATCGACTTCTTCTGCTGGCCGGAATTCGACAGCCCCTCGGTGTTCTGCGCATTGCTCGACACGCCCGAGGCCGGCACGTTCCAGCTCACCCCGGACTTGCCCAACGCCCGCCGCGAGCAGATCTACCTGCCCGACACCAACGTGCTGCAAACCCGCTGGTTGAGCGATGAAGCGGTGGTGGAGATCACCGACCTGCTGACCGTCAGCGAAAACGTCGATGAGCTGCCTTTGCTGATCAGGCGGGTACGGGTGGTCAGTGGCAAGGCGACGATCCATCTGAGCTGCGCCGTGCGCCACGACTATGCCCGGGCCGTCACCGAAGCGAAGGCAGACGCTGCCAGTGTAGTGTTCACCGCCAGCGGCCAGCCCGGCCTGCGCCTGATTGGCAGCCAGCCGCTGACCCTGCAAGACAACACCGCCCTCGCCACGTTTACCCTCGCCCAGGATGAAGGCGCTGAGTTTGTCCTCGGCGGCCAGGAGGATGCGCGCGTCACCAACGACTGTACCGACCTCTACCTGGAGCGCACCTTGAAGTTCTGGCGCGGTTGGATCAGCCAGTCCAACTACCGCGGGCGCTGGCGCGAGATGGTCAACCGCTCGGCCCTGGCGCTGAAACTGCTGACCTCGCGCAAACACGGCGCCATCATCGCCGCGGCCACGTTCGGGCTGCCGGAAACGCCCGGCGGCGAACGCAACTGGGACTACCGCTATACCTGGATCCGCGATGCCTCGTTCACCGTGTATGCGTTCATGCGCCTGGGTTTCGTCGAGGAAGCCAACGCCTATATGCGCTGGCTCAGGGGCCGGGTCAGCGACTGCTGCGGCCAGCCGACCAAGATCAACATCCTGTACGGCATCGACGGCCGCCAGGAACTGCCGGAAACCACCCTCGACCACTTGAGCGGCCACGGCGGCGCCCAACCGGTTCGGGTGGGCAATGAGGCGTTCGATCAGATCCAGCTGGATATCTATGGCGAACTGATGGACGCGGTTTACCTGGTGAACAAATACGGCGAAGCCATCTCCCACCAAGGCTGGAAACACACGGTGGAAGTGGTCGACCAAGTGTGTGAGATCTGGAACCACAAAGACGTAGGCATCTGGGAAATGCGCGGTGAGCAGCATCACTTCCTGCACTCACGCCTGATGTGCTGGGTGGCCCTGGACCGCGCCATTCGCCTGGCCTCCAAACGTTCACTACCAGCGCCGTTCGCACGCTGGGACCAGACACGCCAGGCGATCTACGCCGACATCTGGACGAACTTCTGGAACGAAGAACGCGGGCATTTTGTGCAGCATATCGGCAGCACCGCCCTCGACGGCTCCATGCTGTTGATGCCACTGGTGCGCTTCGTCGCCGCCACGGACCCGCGCTGGCTGTCGACACTGGAAGCGATCCAGAAAAGCCTGGTGCGCGACGGCATGGTCTACCGCTACCGCAATGACGACAGCCAGATCGATGGGCTGCAAGGCGTCGAAGGCGCGTTTGCCGCCTGCTCGTTCTGGTACGTCGAATGCCTGGCGCGCGCCGGGCAAGTGGAAAAAGCCCATCTGGAATTCGAACAGTTGCTGCGTTACGCCAACCCGCTGGGGTTGTACGCCGAAGAGTTCGACAGCCAGGCCCGGCACCTGGGCAACACACCCCAGGCCTTGAGCCATTTGGCGTTGATCAGCGCGGCAACGTTCCTGGACCGCAAGCTCAGCGGGGAGAAGACCGTATGGCAACCGTGACCACCCCACCCGCACTGCTGTATGTGCGCACCACCCTGCTTGATGTGGCTTACGAAACCCACGGCCCCGTCGAGGGCGACCCGGTGATCCTGTTGCATGGCTTCCCTTACGACCCACGGGGCTACGACGACATCGCACCGGTGCTGGCTGAACGCGGTTATTGGGTACTGGTCCCGTATTTACGCGGGTATGGCCCGACGCGGTTTATCAACACGCAGGTAATGCGCTCCGGCCAACAGGCGGCGCTGGCCAAGGACTTGCTCGACTTCATGGATGCCTTGGCCATCCCGCAAGCCACCCTCGCCGGCTTTGACTGGGGTGGGCGCGCCGCCTGTATTGTGGCGGCACTGTGGCCGCAGCGGGTACGCGGCCTGGTGACCGGCGATGGCTACAACATTCAGGCCATCAGCCAGTCGCTCAAGCCCCGGTCACCTGAGACAGAGCGCCGGCTCTGGTATCAGTATTACTTTCACACCCAGCGCGGGGTCGATGGCTTGACGGCCAACCGGCGTGAACTCTGCCAATTGCTCTGGTCGCTGTGGTCACCGTCCTGGGCCGAAGGGCCAAGCCGCTACGCGCTGACTGCGCCGTCGTTTGATAATCCGGATTTTGTCGAGGTGGTGATTCACTCCTATCGCCATCGCTTCATGTATGCGCCAGGTGATCCCGCGCTGGAATACATCGAGCAGGCGCTGGTGCCACAACCGGCGATATCGGTACCGAGTATTTCGTTGTGCGGGGCCGACGACGGTGTGGGCCCGCCGCCGCTTTTGGATGACGATGTGGAGCACTTCAGCGGTTTTTATCGCCGCCAGGTGTTGCCCGGTGTTGGCCACAATGTTTTCCAGGAAGCGCCCCAGGTCACGCTTCAAGCTTTGCTGGAACTACTGGAGCGGTGAAAAACGCTCCCGATACGCCTGAGGCGTCACTGACAAGGCCCGCAGAAAGCTGCGGCGCAAAGTCTCTTCACAGCCAAAACCGCATTGCATGGCGATACGTTTGATGGAGGTGGTGCTGTCTGCCAGTTGCCGGCGTGCGTTTTCGACGCGGATCAGTTCCACGGCGCGTGCCGGGGTTTGGCCGGTCTCGGTGCGGTAGTGGCGCACAAAGCTGCGCTCGCTCATGCCAGCCTGGGCCGCCAGGGTGGCGATGCTCAACTCCAGCGTCAGGTTATCGGCGATCCAGGCATGCAGCTCGGCAAAGCGGCTGTCGCTCTTTTGCAGGGATAACGTCACGCTGAATTGCGACTGACCGCCGGGGCGCTTGAGAAACACCACCAAGTGGCGCGCCACTTCCAGGGCAATCGCGCGCCCCAGGTCATCCTCTACCAGAGCCAGGCACAGGTCGATCCCGGCGGTCACGCCAGCAGACGTCCACACCGCGCCCTGCTGGATGAAAATCGGATTGGCCTCCACCGTGAGCGCAGGAAACTTGCGCGCCAGCTCTTCACAACGCGTCCAGTGCGTGGCCACGCGGCAACCATCGAGCAACCCACTGGCGGCCAGCAGAAAAGCTCCGGTGCACACTGAAGCCATGCGCCGGGTGTGCCGGGATTTATCACGCACCCATTGCACCAGCGTCGGGTCCTCGGCAACACCGTACACACCCCAGCCACCGGCGATCACCAGCGTGTCGCAGGGCTGGTCAATGGCGGGCAACGCCTCGGCCAGCAGCGCCAGGCCGGCCGACGTCATCACCGGCCCAGCCTGAGTAGCAATGACGTTGACCGCATAGGGCAATGGCAAACCACGTTGGCGCGCCAGATCGTTAGCCGATGCGAACACTTGTAGAGGCCCGGTGACATCGAGCACCTGGACATTCTCAAACGCGAGTACATGAATAATTTTTGGCATGATTGGCGAGATTAGTGGGCTCAATGGCGTACTCGCCAAAGCCTAGGCTTCTACAGTAAGGACGTCCATCCCTTTCGGAACTTGAATCATGACCTTGCAGATCGGCTTTCTATTGTTCCCCGGCATCCAGCAACTGGACCTTACCGGCCCCTATGATGTCCTCGGTTCGCTGCCAGACGTGAAACTGCACCTGGTGTGGAAAGACCTCGCGCCGATCACCTCCAGCACGGGCTTGGTGTTCACGCCGACCATCACTTATGCCGACTGCCCGAACCTGGATGTGCTCTGCGTACCCGGCGGCGCCGGTGTGGGCCCGTTGATGGAAGACCCGCAAACCCTGGATTTTCTCAAGGCCCAGGCACAGACAGTGCGCTACATGACTTCGGTGTGCACCGGCTCATTGGTATTGGGCGCGGCAGGGTTACTGCGGGGTCGCAAGGCCACCACCCACTGGGCCTACCACGACCTGCTCGCCCCGCTCGGTGCCATCCCCGTGCAAGAGCGTGTAGTGCGTGACGGCAACCTGTTTACCGGCGGCGGGATCACCGCCGGCATCGACTTTGCCCTGACCCTGGCCGCAGAGCTGTACAGCGAAGCGGCGGCGCAACTGGTGCAACTGCAAATCGAATACGCGCCAGCCCCACCGTTTGACTCCGGCCGCCCAGAAACGGCGCCCCGGCATGTGCTGGAGGAAGCCAACAAGCGCACGGCGGAGTCACGCAGAGTACGCGGGGAGATTGTTGCGCGGGCAGCTGCGCGGTTGGGGTGAATGTTCCTAGCAGCAACCTTAAAGGGTCGTGGGAAAAAACCGGCTTCAGCGCCTGGACACAAGTTGAGTCCTAGGCTGCTGTACAAAACTTCTTGTGATTCTTTCGGTGCTAAACGGCCTGTCCGGTTGTAGCCGACAGTAACC
>NZ_LYSO01000063.1:0-33657 GCF_001728935.1 Pseudomonas sp. AP42 | reverse complement strand
GGTTACCGTCTGTTGCTACTGTCCACAAAGTTGCGTAGATACCTATGGCTATCGCAGGCAAGCCAGCTCCCACATTTGATCTCTGTCAGATAGACTCCTCCCCACTTCCCCCGCCCGCGAGCCGCCCCCATGCTCCATGTGTTATTCAGCGTTTACCTGAAGATGCTGGTGCTCTACAGCCCGTTCTTTGTGCTGTCCTGCTTTATCAGCCTGACCCGTGGCTATTCCAGCAAGGAGCGTCGGCGCCTGGCGTGGAAAGTCGCACTGGCCACTCTGGTATCGAGCGTGCTGCTCTACCTGTTTGGCCGGGTGATTTTCAGTGTGTTCGGCATTACCGTCGACGCGTTCCGCATCGGCGCCGGCAGCGTGTTGTTTATCTCCGCCCTGGGCATGGCCCAAGGCAAGTCGGCGGTGCAGACCGACAACGTGCAGCAGGACGTGACCATCGTGCCGCTGACCATCCCCCTCACCGTCGGCCCCGGCACCATCGGCGCCTTGCTGGTGATGGGCGTCAGCCAACCGCACTGGGATGACAAGCTCACCGCCATCCTCAGTATTGCCCTGGCCAGCCTGACGGTGGGCGTGGTGCTGTACCTGTCCAACCGTATCGAACGCATTCTCGGCGACCAGGGCTTGCAGATTGTCAGCCGCTTGATGGGCCTGTTCGTCTGCGCCCTGGCCGCGCAAATCATTTTTACCGGGGTACGCGGCTACCTGGTGCCCTAGATCCGGTATTTGGCGATCGCCATTTCGACTTTGTCACCGGCGCTTTCGCGCATCAGCTGGATGGTTTTCTCGTTGACCATCGAGGTATTGAGCACAAGGCAAGTCTGCCCGCTGAAGGCCTCGAACGAGGAGCTGTCCCACTCCAGGAACGGCAGGCCCACCTGTTTATCCACACCATGGGTGCTGTAGGTCACCAGCACCATGATCAATTCGCCGTCTGTTTCAGCGCAGGAGGCCAGGCCGAAATCGCCGCCCTCGCGCACCGCGCAATTGCGCTTGAACAGCTCGAAAGACGCTGGCTGACGCTTCAATGCGTCCAGCGCATCGGCGGCCAGTTTTGGCAATGCACTGAGCAACGGGCCGGACAGCGCCGTCGACGTCAGCATCGAGGCGATGATATTCAGCGCCGCCAGTTGCACGGTCAGGCCCTTGCCCGCACGCGAGACCCGCTCAAAGCGACTGCGCAGCGGCAGCCAGCCCAGGCTGACCATGACCTTGATAAATTCCTCGTACCACGCCTCGCTACCCCGTTGGACGTTCAGCACATCGCTCACATAACTGCTGGCCAGCAAATAGCTTTTGCGCACGTATTCCCGGTTCAACGCCGATAACCCTTCGGCAAACGAAATCACCCCGTTGTTGACCACGGCCGCATTGCAATCATCTTCGCGATCCAACGCGCAAATGGCCTGCCGTGCAGGGGCGCCCGGCAATTTGTAGGCGGCAATCAACTTGCGCCTTTTTTTGCTGTTGATCCTTCTGTGACGTCGCTCCATTTTCTGTTCTCCACAAGCACCCCACATGGGGCTTGTCTCCACCCTAGTCCAGGGAGCTGCTCGCTTTCCATGCGACAAACATCCCTTGGCCTGCCCCGCCCAAAACCAGCGCCCAGCAATAACAAGGCGCGGCGGGCAGGTATGCGGTTTTCATCGCAAAAAAAAGAAAAAGCCCCGAACAACGCCAGGGGAATCCCTGGGTTATTCGGAGCTTTCCGGCAGCCAACGGGGCTGTTTTCAGGAGTTGGGTTTGTCGCCATACCAACGTGGCGTGTACACCCACTCGCCCCCACCGGCGCGCGGGAACACACAGGTGGTGGATGAACCGATCAGCACCATGGTGCGCATGTCCACCTGCTCGGGGGTCAGTTGCCCCAAGGTGGTGACGCGCAGCGTCTGGCCTGGACGACCGATGTCACGGCCCAGCACCACCGGCGTCAGTGGCGTGCGATGCAGCGCGACGATCTCCAGGGCACGCCCCAGTTGCCAAGGCCGGGAGCGCGAGATCGGGTTGTAGAACGCCAAGGCCAGGTCGGCCTGGGAAGCCAGGTCCAGGCGTTTTTCGATGATCGACCAGGGCTTGAGGTTATCCGACAGCGACATCACACAGAAGTCATGCCCCAGCGGCGCGCCCGCCTGGGCAGCGGTGGCCAGCGAGGCGGAAACCCCCGGCAGGATTTCCAGGTCGACCTGATGCCAGGCCGGCTCGCTGGACTCGTGCAGCGCTTCAATCACTGCCGCAGCCATGGCGAATACGCCAGGGTCGCCGGACGACACCACCACCACCGAACGCCCCTGCGCAGCCAACTCGAAAGCGTGGCGGGCGCGCTGCATTTCTTCGCGGTTGTCAGTGCAGTGTTGCACTTGGTCGTCCCGGAACGGCCCGGCCATGCGCACGTAGGTTTCATACCCCAAAACATCGGTGCAACGCGCCAGTTCCGCCTTCACCGCCGGCACCATCAGTTCAGCGGCGCCGGGGCCCAGGCCGATCACCGCCAGACGCCCGCGCGGGCGCCCCACCAGTGACAGGTCCAAGGGCTGCTCGGCCACGGTAATGCTGATATCCGCAACGGGTGTCAGCGCGGCAAAACGCAGCGGTACGCCCAGGGCCGACGCGGCTTCATGCAAGGACGCGTCAGCCATCTGCAGGTCGCTGGCTAGCAGGCAGGCCAGGGATTGCACAGCCACACCTGCCTCGTGCAACGCCGTGCGCACACGCTCGGCCAACTGCGCACCCGGCCGGCAAGTGACATAGATATTCTGCGGGTAAATCAGCAACTCGTTGGCTGCCGGTGTGCGCTCGGCACTGCCTACATGGATCGCCAGGCGCGCTTGTTGATCCTGAGGCAGGTTAGCCTCCTCCAGCCATGGCGCCGCACCTTCGATACGCACGCTTTCGCCGGCCAGAAGGTCGGAGACAAAGCGTTTGCCCAACTCGATATCGGCCAGTTGATAGCCCGCCGGCGGGTTGAGCAGGCAGGTGCCAAAACGCAACTCGCCACTGGTGGTGATTGCCGCGGATACGCCCAGTGCCGCGGCGATATCCCGTGCCATCACATTCACACCGCCCAGGCCACCGAGCAAAGGCACCACGGCGCTGCCGTCTTCGGCCACGGCCAGCACGGCGGGTTCTTCGCCCTTTTCCAGCAGCAACGGCGCCAGGGTGCGGATCACAATGCCCGCGGCGCACAGGGCAATCAGTGGCGTGCCCTGTTGATAAAGCTGACGCAAGGTCGCGCCGAATTCGCTGTAGGTACGGTCTGCACCTTCAACCCGAGTGACCAGGCCGTGGATCAACGCGCCGGGGTAAACCTGCTGGAGCTTGCGCGCAGTCGCCAGGCTGCCCTGGCCCAGAATCACAATCGCCGGAGTCATCAACCTTGCCACCGTTCACCGGGCACGATGATCAGCGAGAAGTACGGCGAAGACATCGGCTCCACTTGGTCCAGCGGCACAATCTTCTGGTTGGCCATGGTCGCACGCTCCACATACAGCGCCCGCTCGGCCAGGCCCAACTCCTCCAACACCTGGCGTACCTTCGGGAAGTTGCGCCCCAGCTTCATGATCACGGCGGCATCGGCATCCGCCAGGCGACGCTTGAGGTCCTCATGGGGCAATACGCCCGAGAGCACCGACAAGCTCTGGTTGCGGTACACCAACGGCGCGCCAAGTACCGAGGCGCCACCGAGCATCGAACACACGCCTGGAATCACCTCGGCGTCGTAGCGCTCGGCCAGGCGGTCATGCAGGTACATGTAGGAGCCGTAGAAGAACGGGTCACCTTCGCAGATCACCGCCACGTTCCGGCCTGCGTCCAGGTGCGCGGCCACGTCGAGGCTGGCGTTGTCGTAGAAGTCGCTGATCACCTGCTCGTAGGACAGCGGCGCCGGCAGCACTTCGGTGGTCACCGGGTACACCAGCGGCATCAGGGTCTGTTGCGGTACCAGATGGTCTTCGATGATGCCGAAGGCATTGCCCTTCTTGCCCTTGGCCACGAAGTACGCCACCACCGGCGATTCACGCAGCAGGCGCAAAGCTTTGAGGGTAATCAGTTCCGGGTCACCGGGGCCGACGCCCAGGCCGATCAAACGTCCGCGCACCTGCATTATTCGACCTCCGTGGCCAGGGCATTGACGGCGGCGGCCGCCATGGCACTGCCACCCAGGCGGCCTTGCATGATCACGAACGGCACCCCACGGCTGTCAGCGGCGAGCATCGCCTTGGATTCGGCGGCGCCAACAAAACCCACCGGAAAACCGAGGATCAACGCCGGTTTCGGCGCGCCGGCGTCGAGCATTTCCAGCAGGTAGAACAAGGCGGTCGGCGCGTTGCCGATCACCACCACGCTGCCTTCCAGATACGGGCGCCACAGTTCAAGGGCGGCGGCTGAACGGGTGTTGCCCAGCTCCCGCGCCAGCTCCGGCACGCTATCGTCGCGCAGGGTGCAGATCACTTCGTTATTGGCCGGCAGGCGTGCGCGGGTCACGCCTTCGGACACCATCCGCGCATCGCACAGAATCGGCGCACCAGCGGCCAACGCGTCACGCCCTGCCTTGCCGGCACCTTCGGAAAATTGCAGGCCGTCGATGGCCTCGACCATGCCGCACGCATGAATCACCCGCACCGCGAGTTTTTCCAAATCAGCCGGGATGCGGTCCAGGTTGGCTTCCGCGCGAATAATGGCGAAGGAGTTGCGATAGATCTCCTGACCGTCGCGGATGTAATCAATCATCGGTGTTGCTCCGTGGACGAGCGCGCAACAGGGCGCCCGCCGCTTCAATGGAAAGAGTGCGCGCGTGCAGCCGGCCAAAACCTGGCTGGGCTGCATCGCGAAAATAGAGGTCGTAGTGGCCGGGGCTCACCGCCAGCAAAGTGACGGGCGCGGTGTGCGCGGCGGCGCAGGAGCGCGGGCAGCCGGACAGGTGCACCTCGATGCCCGGTTGCAGAGCGGCCAGTTGCACGGCGTCGGCCTTGGTGTTGGCCTGGCCTTTGGCGCAGCCGCTGGAACCGGTGCAGGCAATCATGCGCGCCAGCGGGTGGCCGAGGGAGCAGATAAAGCCCAGTTGCGCCAGGCGTTCGGTCACGGCGTGAGGCTTTTCGACGTTGGGCACCAGCACGCCTTGCCAGGGGGTGAAGCGCAAGGTGCCGTCCCCAAAGTCGCTGGCCAGTTGTGCGGCGCCCTTGAGCATCGTTGGGTCCAGACGGCCCAGGGGCGCGAGGGCGGCGACGTAGAACTGATTCTTTTGCGCTTGTGGATAAGTGCCCACCTGCAGCGAGGCGTTGCTGGGCGGGCGTGTGAAGCCGTCGAATGGCAGCAACGGCACACGCAAATGGCTCAGCACGTTATCCACAGGCAAATGGCGCATACGCGTTTGCTCAGGGGTGGCGAGGTCCAGAAAGGCTTCCAGCACAGCCACTACCAACTCAAGCCCTTGGCTCAATGGCACGGCGGCCAGGGGCGCATCCAGACCCGGACAGCCGGCCAGGCCGAACGCGAGCAGGGTTTCGCCATGGCGTACAAAGGCCGACAACCACAGATCGTGGTGATGTTCGAGCATCGCCAGGTCTTCGCCGCCATCGAGTTGCACCGCGAACTTGGCCGACAGTTGATGGAAACGCGGATGGTTTTCCAGGGTGGCGAGGATCTGCGCGGCCAGCGGGCGGGTGTCGAACAGCATCTGCGGGTCGATGCCGGCGCTGGGGCTGAGCATCAGATTGCGCACGTCGTCACCGCCCGCGTTGCTAGGCCCCAGGCCCGCCGCCAGCAGCCGGGCGATCAACGCTTCCTGCTCGGCGCCGATGCCGCGAATCTGCAAGTTGGCGCGGTTGGTCGCCTCAATCACCCCGCCCGCATAGGCCTGGGCCGCGTCTGCCACGGCGTGGGCCTGGGCGGCGGTGATCGCGCCACCCGCCAATTTGACCCGGCAAATGCCGCCGTCCAACGCCTGGACAATACGCAGCAACCCCGGACAAGCCGAGGGGCGCAAGGTATTCACAGCGGGCGTTGGGTTCACGGGGCTACCGGTTGACGGGTAAAGGCGCGGTATTATGCCTGCTTTGTCCGGCGGCATGAAAAGCCTGCCCGTCGGATGTCGTTCAAGGAATTGATATGTCGCCCTGGCTGACGGTTGTAGGCATCGGTGAAGACGGCTTCAAAGGCCTGGGCAGGAATGCCCGGCATGCCTTGCTGCGCGCCACGCGGATTATAGGTGCTCAGCGCCAGTTGGACCTGCTGCCGCAGTGTATTGGTGGCGAGCGCCAGCTATGGCCGAGCCCGTTTTCTCTGGAGCCGGTGTTGTCGCGGCGTGGGGAGCCTGTGTGCGTCCTGGCCAGTGGCGACCCGATGTTCTATGGCGTCGGCGCCAGCCTGGTCCGGCACGTGGCGGCTGAGGAGTTGACGATTTTGCCCGCGCCTTCGTCGGTATCCCTGGCGGCGGCACGCTTGGGCTGGCCGTTGCAGGAGGTGGTGACATTGTCGGTGGTGGCGCGTCCCTTGGCGGCGATCAACGCGCACCTGGCCAGTGGCGTGCGCTTGTTGGTATTGAGCAATGACGGCAGCAGCCCCGCCTTGATTGCCGCGTTGTTGACCGAGCGCGGTTTTGGCCCCAGCCGCATCCGTGTGTTTGAACACTTGGGCGGCCCGGCTGAACGGCGCATCGACGGGCACGCGCAAGCCTGGGAGCACGCTGCGGTTGCCGATTTGAACCTGGTCGCCATCGACTGCCTGGCGGATGCCAACGCACCGCGCCTCTCGCGTCTTGCCGGCTTGCCGGACTCGGCCTTCAAACACGACGGCCAACTGACCAAGCGCGATGTCCGCGCCATGACCCTCGCCCGCCTCGCGCCCATGCCGGGCGAACTGTTATGGGACGTGGGCGCGGGCAGTGGCTCCATCGGTATTGAATGGATGCGCACCCATCCCAGCTGTCGCGCCTTGGCGATTGAAGCCGACACCGGCCGCCAAGGCCTGATCGAACACAACCGCGACGCCCTCGGCGTGCCCGGCCTGCAACTGGTGCGCGGCAAGGCGCCGGCTGCTTTGCTCGGCCTGGAAGCACCGCACGCCATCTTCATCGGCGGCGGTGTCACCCGCGACGGCGTGCTCGACACCTGCTGGCAACACCTGCGCCCCGGCGGGCGGTTGGTGGCCAATGCCGTGACCCTGCAAAGCGAAATGACCTTGATGAACTGGCGCGCCCAACATGGCGGCGAACTGACCCGCATCCACGTCGCCCAGGCGCAGCCCTTGGGCGAGTTCGATACCTGGCGCCAGGCACTGCCGATCACGTTGCTGGACGTGGTCAAACCGTTATGAAAAGGATTCTGCTGCTGGGCGGCGTCACCGAAGCGCTGGCCATCGCCCGCACCCTGGGGCCGGAACACGTCTACAGCCTGGCCGGCGTGGGCCGTGTGCCAACCGACCTCACCTGCCAGGTTCGCGTCGGGGGTTACGGAGGCGCTGAAGGGTTAGCGCAGTTTATTCGTGACGAACGTATCAGCCTGATCCTTGACGCCACCCATCCGTATGCAGCGCAGATCAGCCAAAACGCGGCCCAGGCGTCGCGATTGAGCGATGTGCCTTGCTGGGCATTACGCCGCCCGGCCTGGCAGCCGCAGCCGGGGGATGATTGGCGAGAGGTCGCCGACTGGGCCGAGTTGGTCGAAGCGCTCAAACCCTTCAAGCGCCCGCTGTTCACCTTGGGTCGCGAACCCTTGCAGCACCTCGACGAAATCCCCGCCGAGCAGTTCTGGACCTTGCGCGCGCTGGATGTGTATCCGGGCAATGAGCGCTGTGAAGTGATCGGCGCACGCGGGCCGTTCCTCATCGAGGACGAGCGGGCGTTATTCCAAGAACGGCGAATTGATGTGCTGATCAGCAAGAACAGCGGCAGCACCGCCACCGAGCCGAAGCTGGAAGTGGCGCGTGAGCGGGGGGTGCCGGTGTTGGTGTTGAAGCGGCCGGTGTTGGCGGCAGTGGATCGAGAGTTTACGGCAGTGCCAGCGTTGCTACAGGCAATCACCCTTTTCTAAACACCACCTATCCAATGTGGGAGCGGGCTTGCTCGCGAAGGCAGTGCGTCGGCCAAAACATCCAGCGACTGACATACCGCTTTCGCGAGCAAGCCCGCTCCCACACTTTGGAACTGCGTTATCAGACGGCGGTAGTGGATCAGCCAGCAAAGGCGTTAGCTCAATCAACTGCGCAACGGTTCAACGAGAAGTTACCTACAGACGCACCGGAACCCGCTGACTACTGAGACACGCAGCCCATGGCGATGATCCTCAACATTTCGTCAACGCAAAAACGTGACATCGAGCGTGCTAAAGAAATTGCAGATGAATTTGAGAAAAAGGAGTGACCCATGACTCAATTTAAAGATTTCGATATAGCCGAGCATCTGACGACCCCAGAGGACATGGCGGAGTATCTCGAAGCCTCTTTCGAGGAGGACGCCGGTGACGGATTGCTGATTCGCTCAGCGCTTAACAATATCGCCCGCGCCCAAGGCATGACCCAAATAGCCCGCGACGCCGGCCTCGGACGAGAAAGTCTGTACAAAGCCCTCTCCAGCACGGGCAATCCCGAATTCGCGACTATCATGAAAGTCATGAAGGCTCTGGGCCTCAAGCTCCACGCCACGGCCGTCTGAACCACTGCGACACCAAACCACACCCGCCCTTTTTACTTATCCCCCCCGATCAGGCTAAATACCCGCCTGATCGTTTAACCCTACGGATTATCCGCCATGGCCCGTCAACGCTTTGCAATTGCCTGGATCGCCTGCCTTGCAGTGCTGTTCAATGCGTTTGCCATGCCGTTGGCCAGTGCGATGCAGCAGACGGACGACCCGATCAAGCGTCTGATGTGGGGCGGGTTCTGTTCGTCCAATGGTGCCAGCCTCAAGGCGATTGCCCTGGGCAAGCTGGAAATCCCGGCGCCGCCGGATGATCACTCGGCTATGCAGCATTGCTGGTGTTGCTCGGGTTCGGCGCCGTTGGTGGCGTTGCCGGGGCATGTGCCGCAGTTGTATGTGACGCGCTTCGAGGCGGTGCAGAGCCTGCCGCCGCGCTTATTGCGCAATCCCACCCCGCGCCAGCAATGGCCAAGCCTTAACCCCCGCGCCTCTCCAACGGTCTGATTTTCTTCGCAAGTGAACTGCGTTTAGAACCGTTCTGGAGAACTGCCATGCTTAAATCTTCCCTGCTTCTGGCTGCGTTGTTGTTGCCGGTGTTCAGTGCTGCCAATGCCGAGGACTACAAGGCCGGCGACTTGGAGGTCAGCAATCCCTGGTCCCAGGAATTGCCGCCGAATGCGCCCACCGTCGCGGCCTATTTTGTGATTCATAACACCGGGGCTACCCCGGATCGCCTGCTCAGCGTTGAAACCAGCGTCGCCGAAAAAGCCGAGCTGCATGAACATGTAATGCAGGGCGACTTGATGAAGATGCAACAAGTGCCCAGCGTCGCCGTACCGGCCAAGGGTGAGCTGACCTTCGCACCGATGGCCTATCACGTGATGTTGCTGGGCCTCAAGGACCGCAGCCTGCTGGCCGATGGCAAGCAATTCCCACTGACCCTGACCTTCGAGAAAGCCGGCAAGGTCGAGGTGCAAGTGTCAGTGCACAAAGCGCCACCGATGGCCGGCCACGAGCATATGCACGCTCAGTAAGCCAACCTCGATGGGCGCCCCTCGCGCCAGGTTGTCTCCCCACTACCGCGTGAAGCGCGGCAGTTGGATCAGCCTGTTCGCCATGCTGATGATCTTTATCGGTCCGCTGATTTCCCAGGCGATGCCGATGGATCATCACGCCGGTATGTCCATGGAAATGCCCATGGAGATGCCGAGCGACCACGGCGACTCCCATCACACCAAAGCCCCCGTCGAACACCACGCACTCTGGGCCAAGTGCGGCTATTGCGACCTGCTATTCAGCTGCCCGGCCCTGCCCGGCAGTGTGTCGTTCGTGGCCCTCGGCACCCCGCCGCCCGCCAACGCCCTCACCCCCGCCACGCGCCTGGGCCATGCCCGGCAGAGCATCTTCCCCGGCGCCCGTAGCCGTGCGCCGCCCATCGTTTCGTAAGCCCTTCACCGCGTTACTTCACCCCGGCCGACTTTAGACAGACAGCCGCAGGCTGCTGGCCGTGTTGTTTACGATTGATTGATGGAATTTGTCATGTCCAGGTTTTCTGCTGACACCCGTTTGGGAAGTACTGCCCTGCTCACCGCGTTATGCGGCGCACTATTGGCTGCCCACGCTCACGCCGACGAGCATGAGCTGAGCCCCACGGTCATCACCGCTATTGCCCCCAGCTCGCCGCTGACCGTGGTCACCAACCCCAAAGACCCACGCCAACCGGTGCCCGCCAGCGATGGCGGCGACTACCTCAAGACCATTCCCGGCTTCGCCCTGGTGCGCAACGGCGGCACCAATGGCGACCCGGTACTGCGCGGCATGTTCGGCTCGCGCCTGAATATCCTCACCAACGGCGGCATGATGCTCGGCGCCTGCCCGGGGCGTATGGATGCCCCCACCTCCTACATATCGCCGGAAACCTACGACAAGCTCACCGTAATCAAAGGCCCGCAAACCGTGCTCTGGGGCCCGGGCGCGTCAGCGGGCACCATCCTGTTCGAGCGTGAACCGGAGCAGTTCGGCGAGCTGGGCACGCGGGTCAATGCCAGTGTGCTGGCCGGCTCCAACGGGCGTTTCGACAAGGTCATCGATGCCGCTGCCGGCGGGCCATTGGGCTACGTGCGGGTGATCGGCAACCAGGCCCACGCCGACGATTACAAGGATGGCAACAACGACACGGTCGCCTCGCGCTATGACAAGTGGAACGGTGACGTAGCCGTGGGTTTCACGCCCGACGCCGACACCCTGCTGGAACTCACCGCCGGGCGTGGCGACGGCGAGGCGCGCTACGCCGGGCGCGGCATGGATGGCTCGCAGTTCCTGCGCGAAAGCCTGGGGCTGCGTTTCGAAAAGTCCAATATCGGCGAGGTGCTGGATAAGGTCGAGGCCCAGGTCTACTACAACTACGCTGACCATGTGATGGACAACTACAGCCTGCGCGTCCCTTCGGGCACCGGAATGATGGCAGGTCCCATGGCGTCCAACGTCGACCGCCGCACCCTCGGCGCACGTATCAAGGCGACCTGGCGCTGGGCCGATGTGCAATTGATCAGCGGCCTGGATGCACAGACCAATGAACACCGTGCACGCAGCGGCATGGGCATCGACACCTATAAGGATGCGCCACGCAACAAGGACGCCAATTTCCACAACTACGGTGTGTTCGGCGAACTGACCTGGTACGCCGCCGACAATGATCGCCTGATCACCGGCGCACGCCTGGACCGCGCCTCGGCCAAGGACTTCCGTCAACGCACCGGCTCGGGAATGATGTCGCACCCGAACCCGACTGCCGGCGACACCCGCGCCGATACATTGCCCTCGGGCTTTGTGCGTTATGAGCACGACCTGGCGGACAGCCCCACCACGCTGTATGCCGGCCTGGGCCACGCGGAACGTTTCCCGGATTACTGGGAACTGTTTTCCCCCAACACCGGCGCGGCCGGTTCGGTGAATGCCTTCGACGGCGTGAAACCGGAGAAAACCACCCAGCTCGACTTCGGTGCCCAATACAAGAGCGCCGACCTGGAAGCCTGGGCCTCGGGCTATGTCGGCCAGGTGCGCGACTTCATTCTGTTCGACTACAGGCCCGGCATGATGGGCACCACTTCCCAGGCGCGCAATGTGGACGCACGCATCATGGGCGGCGAAGTGGGCGCGGCGTACAAGCTGAGCCAACACTGGAAAGCCGACGCCAGCCTGGCCTATGCCTGGGGCAAGAACAGCAGCGACGGCAAGGCCCTGCCCCAAATGCCACCGCTGGACACGCGCCTGGGCCTGACTTACAGCGAAGACGACTGGAGCGCCGGCGCCTTGTGGCGCGTGGTCGCGGCACAAAACCGCATCGACCCGAACAAGGGCAACGTGGTCGGCAAGGACTACGACAAAAGTGGCGGCTTTGGCGTGTTCTCGTTGAATGCGGCATACCGCATCAACAAGCACTTCAAGGTCAGCACCGGGGTCGACAATTTGTTTGGCAAGGCTTACGCCGAGCACTTGAACCTGGCCGGTAACGCAGGCTTCGGTTACCCAGCCAACGACCCGCAGGCCATCAAGGAACCGGGGCGTACGCTCTGGACCAAGGTGGACATGAGCTTCTAAAAGCATTGCAGGCAAGCCAGCCCTCACAGGTGGAATACATTCCAATGTGGGAGCTGGCTTGCCTGCGATGACGGTGTAACAGACCAAGAAAAATCAAAAGCCTTATGCGGAGCACCCGATGACCACACAAAAAATTTCCTTCTACAACCTGGCCTGGCGCTGGCATTTCTACGCCGGCCTCTTCGTCGCCCCCTTCATGGTGCTGCTGGCCCTCACCGGCATCATCTACCTGTTCAAACCTCAGCTCGACCCGCTGATGTACGGCCACCTGCTTACCGTGCCCGCCGCCGAACACGCGCTGAGCGCCGACGAGCAACTGCAGCGCGCCCAGGCCGCCTACCCTCACGCCGCGATCAGTAAATACCTGCCCCCTGCCGACGCCACTCGCAGCGCGCAGTTCGTGATGCGCAACGACGCCCACGAAGTGACAGTGTTCATCGACCCCTATCGCGGCACCGTCCTCGGTGAGCAAGACGCAAACAACAACCTACAAGCCATCGTCCGCGCCCTGCACGGCGAACTGATGATCGGCACCGTCGGTGATCGCCTGATCGAACTCGCCGCTGGCTGGGGCGTGATGCTGGTGGTGTCCGGCCTGTACCTGTGGTGGCCGCGGGGCAAGTCTTCGGCCGGGGTGTTGTGGCCGCGCTTCGGTAGCCGTGGCCGCTTGTTCTGGCGCGACCTGCACGCTGTCGCCGGGTTCTGGGGCGCGGCGTTCCTGCTGGTGATGCTGCTCAGCGGCATGACCTGGACCGGCTTCTGGGGCAAGCAATACGCCGACCTGTGGAACACCTTCCCGACAGCGATGTGGAACAACGTGCCGCAGTCCGACCAGCAGGCCCGTGTACTCAACACGGCCACCCAGCAAACCGTGCCCTGGGCTCTGGAAAACACGCCGATGCCGATGTCCGGCGACCACGCCGAGCATATGAATCACGGCGCGATGCACGCAGGCCCGGCCGCACCCACGGTGCGCCTGCAACAGGTGGTCGACCTGGCCAACGCGCGCAAGGTCGAGCCCGGCTACAGCATCACCTTCCCCACCACCGCCACCGGTGTGTTCACCGTCGCGGTGTTCGCCGACGACCCGCGCAACGACGCCACCCTGCATGTGGACCAGTACACCGGCAAGGTCCTGGCCGATGTGCGTTGGGATCATTACAACCTGGTCGCACGCGCCACCGAGACCGGCGTGATGCTGCACGAGGGCAAAATGTTCGGCTGGGTCAACCAACTGATCGTGCTGGTGATCTGCCTGATGATCCTGCTCAGTGCGGTCAGTGGCGTGGTGATCTGGTGGAAGCGTCGGCCACAAGGTGGGCTGGGCGTGCCGCCGCTGCGTCATGACTTGCCGAAGTGGAAAACCGCGATGGCGATCATGCTCGGGCTTGCGATCATTTTCCCGTTGGTAGGGGCTTCGTTGGTCCTGGTATGGGCGCTGGATCGCTTGCTGCTGTCACGCATTAGCGCAACCGCCTGAAGCATTGTCGCGCAACGCCCTCTTTTGAAGCCTGCCGTGCACTCAACGGCCTGCGTGGCGCCAACCTGGTGCGCCACGGAGCAGCTTTACCTCCTGAACCCGCCGGTAAACCCGTGTCTGGCGTAGCAGGCACAGCCCTTGCAAAGCCCTGTGTATCTGCCCCACAACAATTATCGGTACACGGAGATCGCACCATGAAGCGTCGCAGCTTGATCAAGGCTTTCACTTTGTCGGCATCCATTGCCGCCATGGGTTTGACCTGGACCGTCCAGGCCGCCGAGACCATCAAGGTCGGCATCCTGCACTCGTTGTCCGGGACCATGGCGATCTCCGAAACCTCGCTTAAAGACATGGCGCTGATGACCATCGACGAGATCAACGCCAAAGGCGGGGTGAACGGCAAGATGCTCGAACCGGTGGTGGTAGACCCGGCGTCCAACTGGCCGCTGTTCGCCGAGAAAAGCCGGCAACTGCTGACCCAGGACAAGGTCGCCGTGGTGTTCGGCTGCTGGACCTCGGTGTCGCGTAAATCGGTGTTGCCGGTGTTTGAAGAACTCAACGGCTTGCTGTTCTACCCGGTGCAGTACGAAGGCGAAGAGATGTCGCCCAACGTGTTCTATACCGGTGCGGCGCCGAACCAGCAGGCGATCCCGGCGGTGGAATACCTGATGAGCGAAGAAGGCGGCAGCGCCAAGCGTTTCTTCCTGCTCGGCACCGACTACGTGTACCCGCGCACCACCAACAAGATCCTGCGCTCATTCCTGCATTCCAAAGGCGTGGCGGATAAAGACATCGAAGAGGTGTACACCCCGTTCGGCCACGCCGATTACCAGACCATCGTTGCCAACATCAAGAAGTTCTCCGCCGGTGGCAAGACGGCTGTGGTCTCCACCGTCAATGGCGACTCCAACGTGCCGTTCTACAAAGAGCTGGCCAACCAAGGCTTGAAAGCCACCGAGGTACCGGTGGTGGCGTTCTCGGTGGGTGAAGAAGAACTGCGTGGCATCGACACCAAGCCGTTGGTGGGCAACCTCGCGGCCTGGAACTACTTCCAGTCGGTGGAGAACCCGGTAAACCAGAAGTTCGTGGCCGACTGGAAAGCCTACGCCAAGAAACACAACCTGCCGGGCGCCGACAAAGCCGTGACCAACGACCCGATGGAAGCCACCTATGTGGGCATCCATATGTGGGCGCAGGCGGCGGAAAAAGCCAAGTCCACCGACGTCGACAAAGTGCGTGAAGCCCTGGGCGGCCAGACCTTCGCCGCGCCGTCGGGCTTCACCCTGACCATGGACAAGACCAACCACCACCTGCACAAGCCGGTGATGATCGGTGAGATCCAGGCCGACGGGCAGTTTTCGGTAGTGTGGCAGACCGAAGCGCCGATTCGTGCACAGCCGTGGAGCCCCTACATCCCGGGCAATGACAAAAAGCCGGACTACGCGGTGAAGAGCAACTAAAGCCCCCACAGCTCGAATGTGGGACATGGTCACTGTGGGAGCTGGCAAGCCAGCTCCTACAGGCAACCAGCTCCCACACTGTCCCCGCATGACCAGGACATTTTTATATGCCCACTGCCCTCCACCGCCTCATCCTCGCCGTGCTGCTGTTGCTGCCCTTTGGCGCACACGCCAGCGACGCCGAAGACTTCCTTGCCGCCAACCCGGTACAGCAAGCCAAACTCCTGCAGGACTGGGCCGCCCAACCCGACCCAACGCGTATCGAGTTGGTGGATGCCCTTGAGCAAGGCCAACTCACGCTCAACGGCGAAACCAAGACCGTGCGCCTGAACAACCGCCTGCGCGGCTTGATCAATAACGTGCAAGCCAGCCAGCAACTGCTCGCCGCCGACCCCAAGGTGCGCCTGGAGGCAGCGCGCACCCTGCAAAAAAGCGCGGTGCCTGCACAACTGAAATTCCTCGACCAGCAGGTCGCCGCCGAGACGGATGAGCAGGTGCACAGCGCCCTCAGCCTGGCCCTGGCCAACCTGCAACTGGTCGACCCCGACCCGGTGGTGCGCCTGGCGGCCGTGCGCTTGCTCGGCAGCACGGGCGACCCGCTGGCCCGCACGCGCCTTGAAGCGCTGCTGGCACCCGGCGTGGAAGCCGACGCGGCCGTGCATACCGCTGCTGAAACCAGCCTGGCCCAAGTCAAACGCAAACTGATGATGGGTGAAATCCTCGGCCAGGCGTTCAGCGGTATGTCCCTGGGCTCGATTCTGCTGTTGGCGGCCCTGGGCTTGGCGATCACCTTCGGCTTGCTCGGCGTGATCAACATGGCCCACGGCGAGATGCTGATGCTCGGCGCCTACTCCACCTATGTGGTGCAGTTGATGATGCAGCGCTATGTGCCCCAGGCCATCGAGTTCTACCCATTGATCGCGTTGCCGGTGGCGTTCTTTGTCACTGCGGCCATCGGCATGGCGCTGGAACGCACAGTCATCCGTCACTTGTATGGCCGCCCACTGGAAACCCTGCTCGCCACCTGGGGCATCAGCCTGATGCTGATCCAGCTGGTGCGCCTGGTGTTCGGCGCGCAGAACGTCGAAGTGTCGAACCCGGCCTGGCTGTCCGGCGGCATCCAGGTGCTGCCCAACCTGGTGCTGCCGTACAACCGCATCGTCATCATTGCCTTCGCGCTGTTCGTGGTGGTGCTCACCTGGCTGCTGCTGAACAAGACGCGCCTGGGTCTGAACGTGCGCGCCGTCACCCAGAACCGCAACATGGCGGCCTGCTGCGGCGTGCCCACCGGGCGCGTGGACATGCTCGCCTTCGGCCTCGGTTCCGGTATCGCAGGTTTGGGCGGCGTGGCGCTGAGCCAGATCGGCAACGTCGGCCCGGACTTGGGCCAGAGCTACATCATCGACTCGTTCCTGGTGGTTGTGCTCGGCGGCGTCGGCCAGTTGGCTGGCAGTGTCATGGCCGCCTTTGGCTTAGGGATCGCCAACAAGATCCTCGAACCCCAGATCGGTGCCGTGCTCGGCAAGATCCTGATCCTCGCGCTGATCATTCTGTTTATCCAGAAACGCCCGCAAGGACTCTTCGCACTGAAAGGACGGGTGATCGACTGATGAACCAGCCATTGATGCTTACGGCCACGCAAAAGGCCGGCCCTAAAGTCACGATTGCAGTCGGTGCGGTCATCCTGCTCCTGCTGCTGGCGTTGCCCTTGTGTTCGTTATTGTCTGCCGACAACCCTCTGCATGTATCGGCCTACACCTTGACCCTGGTGGGCAAGATTCTCTGCTACGCCATCGTCGCCCTGGCGCTCGACCTGGTCTGGGGTTACGCCGGGATGTTGTCCCTGGGCCACGGTTTGTTCTTCGCCCTGGGCGGCTACGCCATGGGCATGTACTTGATGCGCCAGGCGTCGGGCGATGAGTTGCCGGCGTTCATGACCTTCTTGTCCTGGACCGAATTGCCTTGGTACTGGGCCGGCACCGACCACTTCCTCTGGGCGTTGTGCCTGGTGGTACTGGCCCCCGGTGTGCTGGCGTTGGTGTTCGGTTTCTTCGCCTTCCGCTCGCGGATCAAGGGCGTGTATTTCTCGATCATGACCCAGGCTCTGACGTTCGCCGGGATGCTGTTGTTCTTTCGCAACGAGACCGGGTTCGGCGGCAACAACGGCTTTACCAACTTCCGCAGCATCTTAGGTTTTGGCATCACTGAACCGGGCACGCGGGCGGTGTTGTTTATCGCCACGGTGCTGTTGCTGGTGGTCAGCCTCTACATTGGCTGGCGCCTGGCGAAGAGCAAGTTCGGGCGTGTGCTCACCGCCCTGCGCGATGCCGAGAACCGCCTGATGTTCTGCGGCTACGACCCACGCGGTTTCAAGCTGTTCGTGTGGGTGTTGAGCGCGGTGTTGTGCGGCCTTGCCGGCGCGCTGTATGTGCCGCAGGTGGGCATCATCAACCCCAGCGAAATGTCACCGACCAACTCCATCGAAGCCGCCGTGTGGGTGGCACTGGGCGGGCGTGGCACGCTGATCGGGCCGCTGCTCGGCGCCGGTGTGGTCAATGGCATGAAAAGCTGGTTCACCGTGGCCTTCCCCGAGTACTGGCTGTTCTTCCTGGGGGCGCTGTTCATCATCGTCACCCTGTACCTGCCCAAGGGCGTTATCGGCCTGCTGAAGAAATGAGGAACGTCATGCTTGAACCTATTTTCGACGCAGGCAGCGGCCGCGATGCGATTGGCATCGGCCAGGTGGCGGGCAAGGGACTCAACACCCGCCACGGCACCATTCTGACCCTGGAAGATATCAGCGTCAGCTTTGACGGTTTCAAGGCCCTCAACGACCTGAATCTGTACATCGGCGTGGGCGAATTGCGCTGCATCATCGGCCCCAACGGCGCGGGCAAGACCACCTTGATGGACGTGATCACCGGCAAGACCCGGCCCAGCCACGGCAAGGCCTGGTTTGGCGAAACCCTGGACCTGACCCGCATGAGCGAAGTGCAGATCGCCCAGGCCGGCATCGGGCGCAAATTCCAGAAACCCACGGTGTTCGAAGCCTTGAGCGTGTTCGAAAACCTGGAGCTGGCGCAGAAGACCGACAAGTCGGTGTGGGCCAGCCTGCGAGCGCGCCTCAACGGTGAGCAGAAGGACCGCATCGAAGAAGTGCTCGACACCATCCGCCTCACCGCTTCCGTGCATCGCCCCGCCGGTTTGCTGTCCCACGGCCAGAAGCAGTTCCTGGAAATCGGCATGCTGCTGATGCAAGACCCGCAACTGTTGCTGCTCGATGAACCGGTGGCAGGCATGACCGACGCCGAGACCGAGTTCACCGCCGAACTGTTCAAGCGCCTGGCCGGCAAGCACTCGTTGATGGTGGTGGAACACGACATGGGGTTTGTCGGCTCGATTGCCGACCACGTGACCGTATTGCACCAGGGCAGCGTGCTGGCCGAAGGGTCGCTGGAACAGGTGCAGGAAAACGAGCGGGTGATCGAGGTCTACCTCGGCCGCTAACGCTGACACGAACGGCTTTATGTGGGAGCTGGCTTGCCTGCGATGCAGACGACTCATCGCTATCGCAGGCAAGCCAGCTCCCACAGTTGATCCGGTTCCCGCAGGGGGATTGAGGAGGTTTTGAGAATGCTGCAAGTCGACAAGCTGCACCAGTACTACGGCGGTAGCCACATCCTGCGTGGGCTGTCTTTTGATGTGAAGATCGGCGAAGTCACTTGCCTGCTCGGGCGTAACGGCGTGGGCAAGACCACCCTGCTCAAGTGCCTGATGGGCCTGTTGCCCGCCAAGGAAGGCGCGGTGAACTGGGAAGGCAAGACCATCACCGGCTTCAAGCCGCACCAGCGCGTGCATGCCGGCATCGCCTACGTGCCTCAGGGCCGGGAGATTTTCGCGCGGCTGACCGTGGAAGAAAACCTGCTGATGGGGCTGTCGCGCTTCCCCGGCTCCGAAGCCAAGGAAGTGCCGGCCTTCATCTACGAACTGTTCCCGGTGTTGCTGCAAATGAAGCATCGACGTGGCGGTGACTTGTCCGGCGGCCAGCAGCAACAGTTGGCAATTGGCCGTGCCCTGGCCAGCCGCCCACGCCTGTTGATCCTCGATGAACCCACCGAAGGCATCCAGCCGTCGGTGATCAAGGAAATTGGCGCGGTGATCAAAAAGCTCGCGGCGCGCGGCGACATGGCGATCCTGTTGGTGGAGCAGTTCTATGACTTTGCCGCTGAGCTGGCAGACCAGTACCTGGTGATGTCCCGTGGCGAAATCGTGCAGCAGGGCCGTGGTGAAAATATGGAAAGCGACGGTGTGCGCGGGCTGGTAACCATCTAATCTGTAGCCTCCTAACGATAAGCACACGCTCATGAACCTGCCCGTTTCCCCTGCCCTGTTCACCCCCAGCTGGCACGCCGAGCTGGAACTCGGCTACGCGCGTGTCAATGACACCACGCGCCCGGTGCTGCGCCGTCACCTTGGCCCGCTGCGGGTGCAAAAACACCTGTACCCCGAAGGCCCCCAGGTGTGCCAGCACATCATCGTGCACCCGCCCGGCGGGATTGCCGGTGGCGATCGCCTGGACATCAGCGCCCATGTGGGCACCGGAGCCTGGGCCCAACTGACCAGCCCTGGCGCCGCCAAGTGGTACCGCGCCAGCGGCCCGGCGTTTCAACAACTGGAACTGACCGTGGAGGCCGGCGCGACCCTGGAATGGCTACCTCAGGAAACCATCGTGTTCAGCGCCGCCCAGGCCGAACTCACCACGCGAGTCGAGCTGTCGGGCGATGCGCGGTTGTTCTACTGGGATGTGGTCGCCCTGGGCCGCCCGGCCAGTGGCGAACGGTTCGACCTGGGCCACTTTCAATCGCACCTGGACATTCGCCGCAATGGCCAGTTGCTCTGGCACGAACGCCAGCGCATTGTGGGCGCCGATGGGTTGTTGGATTCGCCTATCGGGCTGGATGGGCAGCCGGTGTTTGCCACGTTGCTGGTGACCGGTGAAGTCGAGGCACAATTACTGGAACAATGCCGCTCACTGCCCCACGCGGTGCGCGGTGACCTGACCCAACTGCCTGGATTACTGGTGGCGCGTTGTTTGGCCAGTGAAGCTTTGTTGGCGAGGGGTTGGTTGATTGATCTATGGAAATTGCTACGCCCGGCAGTGCTGGGGCGAGAAGCAGTCGCACCACGAATCTGGAGCACATGAAGATCAAAATGTGGGAGCGGGCTTGCTCGCGAAAGCGGTGTGTCAGTCGACGCATTCGAAACGGACCTACCGCTTTCGCGAGCAAGCCCGCTCCCACAGGGGATCTGCAGTGTATTTATAAATGATGTTTGAAGGACCTTGAACCATGGACCTGACCCCACGGGAAAAAGACAAACTGCTGATCTTCACCGCAGGCCTGGTCGCCGAGCGGCGCCTGGCGCGCGGGGTGAAGCTCAACTACCCGGAGACCATCGCCTATATCTCCGCCGCCTTGATGGAAGGCGCCCGCGATGGCCGCACCGTGGCCGACCTGATGCACTACGGCACCACCCTGCTCAGCCGCGAACAAGTGATGGAAGGCATCCCGGAAATGATCCCGGATATCCAGGTGGAAGCCACGTTCCCCGACGGCACCAAGCTGGTCACCGTCCACCAGCCCATTGCGTGAGGCGCAGCCATGATTCGTGATGCAACCGAACACGACCTGCCGGCAATTCGCGCCATCTACAACGACGCGGTGTTGAACACCACCGCGATCTGGAACGAGCAACCGGTGGACCTGGCCAACCGCCAAGCCTGGTTCAGTGCGCGCCAGGCCCAGGGCTATCCGATCCTGGTAGCTGTAGAAAACAACGAAGTCACCGGTTACGCCTCGTTCGGCGACTGGCGCCCCTTCGAAGGCTTTCGCTACAGCGTCGAGCACTCGGTGTATGTGCGCAACGACCAGCGCGGCAAAGGCCTCGGCCCACGGCTGATGGCGGCGCTGATCGAGCGCGCTCGCACCGGTGGCAAACACGTGATGGTCGCGGCCATCGAAAGCGGCAACCTGGCCTCAATCCGCCTGCACGAACGCCTGGGTTTTATCACCACCGGGCAAATGCCCCAGGTGGGTATCAAGTTTGGCCGCTGGCTTGACCTGACCTTTATGCAACTGACTTTGAACCCGGGCGCACAACCGCCCAAGGAGTGACATCGATGAGCGTTGCACAACTGCGTCGAGTCAATGCGGAAAGTTTTGCTCATTACCGGCGGGGCTTGATCGAGCTGTTGCTGGACGCGGTGCAGCATGGCGCTTCGGTGGGCTTCATGGCCGACTTCGATGAGGCCCAGGCCCGGGACTACCTTAGCGGCGTGCAAGCCGGCGTCGAGGACAGCAGCCTGCTGCTGTGGGTGGTGGTGCGCGACGAGCAGGTGATCGCCAGCGTGCAATTGGCGTTGTGCCAGAAAGCCAACGGCCTGAACCGCGCCGAGGTGCAAAAGTTGCTGGTGCACAGCAGCGCCCGTCGCCATGGCCTGGGCCAACAATTGATGAATGCCCTGGAACTCGCCGCGCGCCAGCACAAGCGTGGCCTGCTGTACCTGGACACCGAGGCCGGCTCCGGCGCCGAAGCCTTTTACCAGTCGCTGCGCTACACCAAGCTCGGTGAGCTGCCCGACTATTGCCAAAGCCCGGACGGGCGCTACAGCCCGACCGCCATTTACTTCAAGACCCTGGGGCAACCTGCATGATTCCTGGTGAATATCAGATCCAGCCTGGCGAGATCGAACTGAATGTCGGCCGCCGCACCCTCACCCTCGGCGTGGCCAACAGCGGCGACCGGCCGATCCAGGTGGGCTCGCATTACCACTTTTTCGAGACCAATGACGCGCTGCAATTCGACCGAGCGGCCAGCCGTGGCATGCGCCTGAATATTCCGGCGGGCACGGCGGTGCGGTTTGAGCCGGGGCAGCGTCGGGAGGTGGAATTGGTGGATTTGGCGGGTGGGCGGCGGGTATTTGGGTTTGCAGGGCGGGTCATGGGCGACCTTTAGGGCCTCATCGCAGGCAAGCCAGCTCCCACAGTTGGAATGCAATCCCCTGTGGGAGCTGGCTTGCCTGCGATAGCGATTTCACATTCCACACCTATTGTTCAGGGCACACACATGAAAATCACCCGCCAAGCCTACGCCGACATGTACGGCCCCACCGTCGGTGACAAGGTGCGCCTGGCCGACACCGAACTGTTCGTCGAAGTGGAACAGGACTTCACCGTCTACGGCGAAGAGGTCAAATTCGGCGGCGGCAAGGTAATCCGCGACGGCCAGGGCCAGAGCCAATTGCTCGCCCATGAAGTGGTCGACACGCTGATCACCAACGCCTTGATCATCGACCACTGGGGCATCGTCAAGGCCGACGTCGGCTTGAAGAATGGCCGCATCCACGCGATTGGCAAAGCCGGCAACCCGGACATCCAGCCCAGCGTGACCATGGCCATCGGCGCCAGCACCGAAGTGATTGCCGGTGAAGGCATGATCCTCACCGCCGGCGGCATCGACTCCCATGTGCATTTCATTTGCCCACAACAGATCGAAGAGGCGCTGACCAGCGGCGTCACCACCATGATTGGCGGCGGCACCGGGCCGGCTACCGGCACCAACGCCACCACCTGCACCTCCGGCCCGTGGCACCTTGCGCGGATGCTGCAGGCCAGCGATTCGTTCCCGATGAACATTGGCTTTACCGGCAAGGGCAACGCCAGTTTGCCCGAGCCGCTGATCGAGCAGGTCAAGGCCGGTGCTATCGGCTTGAAGCTGCACGAAGACTGGGGCACAACGCCGGCGAGCATCGATAACTGCCTGAGCGTCGCCGATGCCTACGACGTGCAGGTGGCAATCCACAGCGACACTCTTAATGAGTCGGGCTTTGTCGAAACCACCCTCGCCGCGCTCAAGGGCCGCACCATTCACACGTACCACACCGAAGGCGCCGGTGGTGGGCATGCGCCGGATATCATCAAGGCCTGCGGTTTCCCCAATGTGCTGCCCAGCTCCACCAACCCGACGCGGCCGTTCACGCGCAACACCATCGACGAACACCTGGACATGCTGATGGTCTGCCACCACCTGGACCCGAGCATCGCCGAAGACGTGGCCTTCGCCGAAAGCCGCATCCGCCGCGAAACCATCGCCGCCGAAGACATCCTGCACGACCTCGGTGCGTTCTCGATGATCAGCTCCGACAGCCAGGCCATGGGCCGTGTCGGTGAGGTGATCACGCGCACCTGGCAGACCGCCGACAAGATGAAAAAACAACGTGGCCCCCTGCCGGGCGACGGCGCGGGCAACGATAACTTCCGCGCCAAACGCTACATCGCCAAGTACACCATCAACCCGGCGATCACCCACGGCATCAGCCATATCGTCGGCTCCATCGAAGTCGGCAAATGGGCCGACCTGGTGCTGTGGCGCCCGGCGTTCTTCGGCATCAAGCCGACGCTGATCCTCAAGGGCGGCGCCATTGCTTCGAGCCTGATGGGCGACGCCAACGCGTCGATCCCCACACCGCAACCGGTGCATTACCGCCCCATGTTCGCCAGCTTCGGCAGCTCCCTGCACGCCACCAGCCTGACGTTTATCAGCCAGGCAGCACAGGCCGCAGGCCTGCCCGAGGCGCTGGGTTTGAAAAAGCAGATTGCAGTGGTCAAGGGTTGCCGCGATGTGCAGAAAACGGACCTGATCCACAACGACTATTTGCCGGATATCGAGGTGGACCCGCAGACGTATCAGGTCAAGGCCGACGGTGTGTTGCTGTGGTGTGAACCGGCTGAAGTGTTGCCGATGGCGCAGCGGTATTTCCTGTTCTAGCTTCGCCCCATGTGGTGAGGGAGCTTGCGCCCTCACCACAGGTACAGCGTATTCGCGTAGGCCTCAGAACTGCTCGCGTGGGTTAAAAGCGGCTTTTTGCGCCAGCTCCTGCCACAACGCTTTCACATCGTCGTTACCCGCCGCAGGCATGACCGCCTTCAGCTGAATGAACAGGTAGCCGCGTTGCCCGGCCTTGTTCAGCAAGCCATGGCCCTTGGCACGCATGCGCTGGCCGTTCTGGCTGCCGGCTGGCACCTTGAGGTTGATCTTGCCGGTGAGGGTCGGCACGGCCACTTCCGTGCCCAGCGCCAACTCCCACGGTGCCAGCGGCAGGTTGATGATCAGGTTTTCGCCGTCTACCTCGAACTTGGGGTGGGGTGCAAACTTAATGATCAGGTACAAATCACCGTTGGCCCCGCCACCAATGCCCGGTGCGCCCTGGGCCTTGAGGCGAATGCGCTCGCCATCGGCCACACCGGCCGGGATCTTCACGTTCAGGCTTTTGGTGGTATTGCTCACATGCCGACCGGAGGCATCGTATTGCGGCACCTGGAAGCTGATCTGCTTGGACTCGGTGGACAGGGTTTCCTCCAGGGAAACCGTGAGGTGCATCTCCACGTCCTGGCCTTTGCGCCCGGTAGGACGGCGCTGGCCGCCACCGAAGGCATCGCCGCGCGAGCCGAAGATCGAACTGAAAAAGTCCGAAAAGTCGCCCGCGTCCTGGCCGCCACCAAAGCCGCCACGGCTCTGCCAGCCCGGCGGGCCCTGGAACGGCTGGCCATGCTGGCCGTATTTGCGCAGTTCATCGTATTCGGCGCGCTTGTCGGCACTTTTCAGCGCTTCGTAGGCCTCGGACGCATCCTTGAACTTGGCTTCGGCATCCTTTTCTTTGCTGACGTCCGGGTGATATTTACGCGCCAGCTTGCGATAAGCCGACTTGATCTCCTTGTCGTCAGCCGTCGGCTCGACACCGAGAATCTTGTAATAGTCTTTGAAATCCATGGGGGCATCACCATCCGTTATCGATATCGCGCAGCCCGCCACACGGCACGCCATGGCTGGCAGCCTGGGAATTGATGTCAGGGCGCGTCATAAGTTAAGCGGCGGCACACAGGTTTAATGCAATGGCTGTGTACCGCCTGGATATGCCCACAAGATTGGGGCAAAACGCGGTCTTTCAAGATGCGATAACGCTATTTACGACGACGGACGGGTTACCGACCTGCGTAGGATCAAGCGAACAGCTTTTTTATCATCCCCTCGGTGTATTGGTAGTCCAATCGCAGCTCGGTGCCCGCGGCGATGTCTTCAGTGGCGAAAAGGGTGTTGAGGATGAACGGCTTGCGCTTTATCTGCGCCCCTGGTCCCACGCCCAGCCACATGTCGGCCTCAACATCAAACCCCACTGTCTCGACGTTATAGCCACTTGGCGCCTGGCGCAGCGGCTTGCCGTTTTCGTCATATTCAAAGTGAGTGTTTATTCGCGACAGAATATTGTCCCCCGATAAATGAATCGGCACCTCCATCAGAACGTTACCCTCGGCGACCTTCTGGCTGCCCACCTTCATGGTGTAGGTCTGGCCGCCCTCGCCAAAGATCCCCGACGGCAGTACGGTACCGCCGTAGACACCGACGATTTCCCCTTTGGCGATACGCCGGTTGGCCACCACCATGGACTGGCCGATCAACGCCTTTTCGCCAGGCACTTTCACATCCTGCGCGGTGAACGTGCGCAGTTGCAGTTGCGCTTCATAGCGTGCGCCGACGTGCTCATAGCCTTCGAACTGGATGTAGGGTTTGACCTGCGCAGAGGTGTATTGCGCGCCGGAATCCAAGGTCACTTGCCTCTCCAGGGTTCGGATACGGATCGGCCTGCCCTGGTAATCCCTGAGTGGGTACTTACCGTTGTTGGCGCGGATGTAACTGCCGACCGGATTAGGGTTGGCCGTAAAGTGCACTTCCCGGCGCATGTAACTGAGTTCGGCCGTTGTATAGGGCTTGACCGGCATGGATTCCGAAGCGTCGACAAACTCATCGGCGGACCCCGGCGGCGCCATACCGCCCGCCAGGCCTCGGCGGCGCCACACGCCCTTGACATCAGGCTTGGCCACGATTGCGCTGCTGGTCAGGCGCAAGGGGTTATCCGCCGCTTGTACCCATAACACGTAATGCTCGCCATCACCCGCATCGGGCATGCTCGCCACGAAGTAGCGCTTGCCATTGAAGTCGATGGCTTGCGCCTGGGACAGTTGCAAGCCGTTGCCATCGCTATCCGCCAACACTTCAAGGCTCGCTGTCGGCACCAGCGCCTGCGCCACTTCATCGCGGCTCAAGCGTTCGATCAATTGTGCTTCTTCAATCTCGAACTGCGCCTGCAATGCCTTGACCTTGGTGTCGTAGGTTGCACGGGGCAGCGTCCCGGCCTCGAAGTCGCGCTGCAAGGCTTCCATTTGTTCGTGATGGGGTACGTTCTGTGCTTCAAACTGCGCCCGGTATTTATTCGCCACATAGTCTTTCCAGAAGTCTCTGGCGAGCATGGCTTGCAACTCCTGGGCGGAGTTATCCAGGCTGAGCACCCGCTGGTAGGCCGCATCAAGCATGGCCTGGGTCACATTGCCGAAATGAGCAAACCGGGCCTGCTGCGGTTGGCCGGGCAATTCAAGGCGATCCTTGAGCCCATGGCGATACGCCATGCGCACCTCCACCTCTTCCACGGCCCTCAAGGCGCTCTCTCGTTGGGCAGGGGTCAAGCCCTCACGCGCGTTGATCGCGGCCCTGCGCTGGTCGATATCCTCCAGGGCGATCTTTTCCAGCTCATCGAGACGGAACAGCCCCTTGGACAGCTCCAGCAGGGCCGCACCCTGGGTCGAGTCCAAAGCGAGTGCCTTGGCGTTGTAGGTCATCAGCAAGATCTCCAGGTTGCTGAAGGTCAACGCCGCCCGGTCACAGCAGGCCGCCCGCCCCGCCCACTCGAACATCTCCTTGCGCAACTGCTCGGACTCATTGCTGTTTTGCGTGATGCCATCGATCACCTCCCAGATGCGGCGCTGCAAGTCTTCACGCCCGGCAGGCGCTATTTCCAGGTCCCGGAGCACTTCAAAGAAGCCGTCCGAACCCGGTAACGCACGCAGGGTGGACCACTGGAGCCGGCGCTGCGCCAACTGCTCAGTGGAAAAGCCCGTGGACCAGCGCCGAAACGGAGCATCCGCGTCATGCGACACCACCGGGCCATCCACCGCACTCGTCACACTGGCGACCAATCGATTGGCTGCTCGCTCGGTGGCGGTGAGCCGGTCGCCGTAGGCGTTGATGCGTTGTCGCGTATCGGCGGACAGCGGGTTAAGGCCCAGGTCGGTTACCCGGGTGACCCGCAGTGTCTGTTCCAGTTGCTCGTCCGACGGGGCGATCAGCGCATCGGGCAAGGTGGAAATATTGTTGCCTCGCAGGTACACCATGTCCAACAGGGGGAGCTCGTCCAAGCCGGTAGGCCAGGTATCGAGGCCGGTGGCCCCCATGCCCAACGAGTGCAGGTTGGTCATTTGGCTGAAGTCCGGCGCCCTACTCAGGGGGTTTGAATTGAGTACCAGAGCCTTGAGCGTGGTGCGTGACGAGAGTATCGCCGCCGAATCGGCAGTCAGGCGGATCCGGTTGTTTTGCAGGGACAAGCGGGTCAAGCCATGCATCTGCCCGACCGCCGGCGGTAACTCACGCAACTGGTTCTTGGACACATCGAGCCAGCGCACCCCGCGAAAACGCGCGAGGAACCCTTCCGGCGAGGTTCGAAGGTTCATATTGCTCAGTTTGAGCGAACCCACATGGCTGAAATCCGCGTCCAGGTCAGGCAGGCTCGGCAGGTTCAGATCACTGAGGTTCAACTCCAGGCCGAAAGGTTCGCCATCATTGGTGAGCTGTTGCGGTGTTTCTTGCCTCCAGCAGCGCAAGATGCGGTCCCAGGCCTGGTGGCGGTCACGCAAAGACCCTGCGTCATTGGCACGCTCGCCAACACGCACATAGCGCTGGCGCTCACCACCGCCTGAGAACAGCCACCCGTTCAACTGCCGCAGCAGCACAGAATGCTCTTGCCAGAGGCGGTTGAGCTGCGCCTCGGCCCCTTCACCCCAGGACCAGATAAGCGCCCTGGCCTTCTGCACGGAGTACTCGGGGTACATGTACTGCACCTTCTCGATGCGCGGATTTTTACTGTCGAAAGCGCCCTCCAGTGCCCCTTGCAACAGGTCGGGTCGCGACTGGGCCAGGTCCTGCCAGTACTTATCGAAGGTTTTCCAATAATCGGGGGGGAAGCGATTATTCTCGAGCAAGGTGACATTGTTGATCCGTGCCACTTTTTCCAATTGATCCGCGGGCGGCACCAGGTTGTCCTGCGGTACCTGTTGCAGACGGTTTTGACGCAGGTCGAGGCGCTCCAGCCCGGCTTGCTCTCTCAACCCCGAGGGCCACCGCTCGATGCGCGTCCTATACAGATTCAGCTCTCTTAAATGGGGCATGCCACTGAAGTCTGGCGTTACGCCCAGCGGATTACTCGACAGGTCGAGCACTTGCAGCGCATTGAGATTACTCACCAAGCCCGCGCTATGTTCAGTCAACTGCAAGCCATTGTCGTGCAGCTTCAACGCAGTGAGCTGCTTCATGTCGCCAATTACCGCAGGCAGCTCGGTCATTTCGGCCCCAGTGATGCTCAAGCTGTTCAGCTCGTTAAAGTTTTCGAGGAACAACGCACTGGAATGCCCACCCCATTTGACATTCGACAACACCAATTCCTGGACATGGTCGAAGCCTCCTTTTATGGCGGGCAAATCCACCCCATAGAGGTTGTCCCTGGGCAGGCGAATGTGCAGTTGGCTCCCGGTCTCACGGCGCCAGCAGCGTTTGATCTCTTCGCTCACACGCCACTCCTCGCTGTAAGGGGCCAAGGCCCGCGGCCCCTTAGCTTGCGCCCAGACCTTCAAGGTTTTTTTCAGGGCGCGATACTCCAACTCACGGCGGCTCAACTCGCCCCGCACGTCTTCACCCAGCGACTCAATGAACGCTGTGACCTGCTCGTCGCTGAAGGTTGGAAACAACCGCCGTACCCGCTCCGCCGGGGAGCGAAGCACATTCCCCGCCGTCCTTAACAACTGGCGCACCCCTGGGGCGCCGCCCAGTAGCCTGGCCATCGGGTCGTAGTCAGGTTTGCGCAGTGGGTTCTCCTCCAGCACCGTGCGCAACGGCTCTCGCGGTAACGGGCTGCGTTGAATCGCCTGCTTGAGCTCAACGGCACTGCTCAAGCCAAGACGCTGGCGCTCATCGAGCGCCAATTGTTCCCAGATAGCGCTGTAGAAATCACCGGGCATGGAGGCTTGGAAGTCGCCGCTTTCCAGCAGCACCAATGTGCGTTTGTGCGGAAAGTCAGGCGAGCCGATGGCATCCAGCACCGTGCCTTCAGCCGAATACTGACGCAGCTCGATGCGCGAACCCCGGTGCCAGCCCGGCAGGGTTTCCAGGGTACGCAAGGCCAGGCGCTGGCTATCGAGGTGCGTCTGGGTGTCCAGGTGCAACCCTTCGTAGGCACGGGCCACCCGGGTTTCCTGGGCACACCATCGGGCTTGCGTGGCCAGGGGCTCAGGCAAGCGGCGGGTGCTGCGAAAGGCCTGCAACTGATCCGTCGTCGCCCCTTGCAACACACGCTCGGCGACCGGTGTGGGCAAGGCCGGGTAGGTATCCAGCAGACGTTGCACATCGGCATCGGGCGCAGGGTTCAGCGCTTGGTAGCGTTGTTCCAGCAACGGCCCCTTGAGGCTGTCAACGGCATCGCCGAGATAGTGGCGCAGCTTGCCGGCGCGCACCTCCAGCGACTCCTCGGGGCTGCCGGGAAACTCCTTGAGCAGCGGGTCGACACCCTGCAACGTATACAACAACTCGCGCAGCAAACCGCCCCGGGCCATGGCGCTTTCGGTCACCACCATCACACGCTTGCGGACTGACGCCGGTGCATCGGCAGTCTCCCAGAGCACCTCCCCCTGAGGGCCGATAACCTTGAGCGCCATGTCGTCGGGCAACAGGCCACGGCGTTGAAGCAGGTCAAATTGCAGCTTGGGTTCGGCTTTCGAGTACACCAAGGGGTCACTGCTTCTGATGCGCTCGGCAAAGGTGGTGAGCTGCTGGTGCAGTTCGAAGCGTTTGAGCGTGTCTTCCAGCAACCACGGCAATGGCTCGTGATGGACCGCGGCCTGGCGCAACACGTCGGTGTCGACACCGCTGATGCGCAGCGGGTCCGCCTGGTCGACAAGCCCCAGGCGCTTGAGCAAGGTCGGTTCATCCCAGGTCAGCGGTTCTTCCAGCTCATGGCTCCATACCCCGTTGTGGTTGTGTTCCAGCTCTGGGGTATAAGCGCCGGAGCGGGTCGGGTGCTGGATGCGGTAATCGCCAGTGAGGGGGTCTTGCTTGACCTGATAATGGGCGTCCTCGAATGCCACCAGTTGCTGCCCGTCGTGGTCGTACAGGCCCAGCGCGTTGGCCTTGGCTTCGGGCGCCGGTTTGACGGGGGCTTCGTAGGGCGCGAGGTCAGGGTTCCACAACACCTGCTTGCCGGACGGCATCGTCACAGGCTTGAGATGCTCCACCGCGCTCTGCCATTTGACGGCAGGCAGTACCTTGGCGCCGGTGGCAATAAACGCCACGTTCAACGCCACCGAGGCAAAATGCGCCCACATTTGCCGCGGCTCGCCTTGCCCATAAGCCTCTATCCCTTCAAAGACCTCGTAGCACATCTGCGACGCGCCCACGGCCAGCATGATCGGCCCCAACCCTGGCACCACGAAGGCCGCCAGGTTGAACACGCTGACAGCGGCGTCGAAAAACCCTTCCAGACGCTCCAGCCGCGCCTTGCGGTCCTCGTCCTCGGTGGGTACGGCCACCGCCCGCGCATCACTCAAAATCTTGCGGATATGTGCCTGCCGACTGCGCTGCCAAAGGTCACCACTGAGCAGGAAGCCGTCCATGGGCAAACGCACCAACGAGGTACGCAGCGGATAATCGGCCCCACCGTTGCCGTTATCGGCTGGCTGGTACAACCGGCTGAAACGGGCGAAAAAACTGCCTTGCTCGTGCACCGGTATAAAGCGGCTAAAAAAGCGTCGATAGGATGCGCTGTGCAAGCGCATGCGCAGATCGACCATGAACTCGCCACTGGAGGCATACTCCTTGACCGGCTGTTGCGGGTCGCCGGGTATGTACACCACCAGCGGCTCGGTACGGTCCGAACGTTCACGGTCTGGCCCGATCAGCAGCGGCCCTACCAGCACGCGGTCCAACACCTTGAGGGCGGCGTAGGTGACCGGCTTGCCCGCCAGCTTCGGTGTGCCGGAACCGGCCACCACCTGTTTGAGCATCTGGTAGGCATCGGCACTCAACGCGCCGTTTAACTGCAACCGGGCAATCTCGATGCTCAGCGCCAGTTGCTGGCGTTGATGCTCCTCAAGCAACTGCTCCAGCGCCTCGCGCTCTTGGGCGGCGTCGGGTTCGACAACCGCCTTGATGTGCTTCTGGTATTGCGCGCCGAGGTCCAGGGTGCGGCACAGCTTGGCAAACTCATGGGGTTTGATCGCCACCGCGTGGGCGCTGACGGCGGCGAATGTCGCAATGATGTGGGGGTTCTCGGGATTCCAGCGGGTAATGAGTTGGCAATCGGTGCACGGCGAAGGCTGTTCTTCATCGGCCTCGAAATTGGCCAGAGCGGCTTCCAGCAGGGATGTGCCACGGTAGGTGTAGGTCAGGCTGGGGTCGTTTTGCTGTTCAAAAACAAAGGCCCCGTAGAAATCGTCGCGAGCACCTTTGTAGGCATATTTGCGCACGAGGAACACATTGCGTACATCCAACTCCAGGTTGAACTGCTTTTTGATCGCGTCCTTGAGCGGCTGCTCGGCAAACGCCAGGATGTCGTCGATCTGGCCAAGATGCTCTTCGATTGAATTGAGGGTTTCGCGAAAACGTGTGTGCTGCTCGGCCAGGGTGGTTTTGTCTTGGTGAGTCGCGGCCAGGTACCAGGAAGGAATGTCCATCTCGTGCTGGTCCAGCTCTTCCTGGCGCTGGGTCGTGCCGTTCAGGAACCAGCTTGGCACGCGTTGTTTGAGGAAGTCGTAGTGCACGCCGCGCAGGTCGGCGGTAAAGGTTGCATCAGGCATAGCGGTTCATCCGTGAGCGGTAAAACCGCAGCCTAGCCAAACCCCGGCAGCCTCAAGACGTAGCTATGTAGCGCGAATGCCGGTGGATTTACGGATCACCGGTCTACGCATCCGCGCGCCAGTGGCATACACTGCGCGGCCGTTTTTTGCCCGGAACCTGTGAGACATGAAAAACGCATCCCCAGCCCGTGCCTGCGGCATCGACTTCGGCACGTCCAACTCCACCGTCGGCTGGATCCGCCCCGGCGAGGAGACGCTGATCGCGCTGGAGGACGACAAGATCACCCTGCCGTCAGTGGTGTTCTTCAACTTCGAGGAGCGCCGCCCGGTCTACGGTCGCCTGGCGCTGCACGAATACCTGGAGAACTACGAAGGCCGCCTGATGCGCTCGCTCAAGAGCCTGCTGGGTTCCAAGCTGATCAAGCACGACACCAGCGTGCTCGGCACTGCCATGCCCTTCACCGACCTGCTGGCACTGTTTATCGGCCAACTCAAGAGCCGCGCCGAAGCCAACGCCGGCCGTGAGTTCGAAGAAGTGGTGCTGGGCCGCCCGGTGTTCTTCGTCGATGACGACCCGATGGCCGACCAGGAAGCAGAAAACACCCTGGTGGACGTGGCGCGCAAGATCGGCTTCAAGGACATCTCCTTTCAGTACGAACCGATTGCTGCTGCCTTCGACTACGAGTCCACCATCACCAAAGAAGAGCTGGTGCTGATCGTCGACATCGGCGGTGGTACCTCCGACTTCTCCTTGGTGCGCCTGTCGCCGGAGCGTCGTCACAACGACAACCGCCAGAGCGACATCCTCGCCACCGGCGGCGTACACATCGGTGGTACCGACTTCGACAAACAGCTCAGCCTACAAGGCATGATGCCGCTGTTCGGCTACGGCAGCCGCATGAAAAGCGGCGCCTACATGCCCACCAGCCACCACATGAACCTGGCCACCTGGCACACCATCAACTCGGTGTACTCACAAAAATCCCAGCTGGCCCTGGGCAGCATGCGCTACGACATCGAAGACACCGGCGGCATCGACCGCCTGTTCAAACTGATCGAACAGCGCGCCGGGCACTGGTTGGCCATGGAAGTGGAAGAAACCAAGATCCAGCTCACCCACGAAGACAGCCGCCACGTGCCGCTGGACCGCATCGAAGCGGGCCTGAGCGTAGACCTGAGCCGCGCACTGTTCGAGTCGTCCATCGACAGCTTGCTGGAACGTGTACGCGGCAGCGTCACGCAGTTGCTCAACGACGCCTCGGTGAGCGTGGCGCAGGTGGACACCGTGTTCTTCACCGGCGGCTCCAGCGGCATCCCGGCACTGCGCCACAGCATCTCGGCAATGCTGCCGAATGCGCGGCATGTGGAAGGCAATATCTTCGGCAGTATTGGCAGTGGTTTAGCGATTGAGGCGAGCAAGCGTTACGGTTGCTGAGTTGTAGCTGACACCGTGGCGCACCCACTTGACGGTAA